>CAYGKI010000089.1:0-2640 GCA_964350235.1 uncultured Gemmatimonadaceae bacterium
CGGCGATCTCACGATGTTTCCAACCCTCCAGGTCATGTAGCATCACGATCTCCCGCTGCACCTCCGGAAGCTGCTGCAACGCTTCCTCGAGCAAGTCCCTCAGCTCGGCGGTCTCCGTGACGCGATCGGGCGTCGGGGTCCTCGACCTCGTGCCCGCCGGTACTTCATCCGTTTCCCGCAACGACTCCCGGCGGATGAGGTTCTTCGATCGATTCCGAACGATCGTCAACAACCACCCACCGAACCGCTCCGGGTTCCTGCACGCCTCCAGACGCTCGAGGGCGACCAGAAAAGCCTCCTGTGCCGCATCCTCCGCGTCCTCGTGCTTGCCGACCACGGACAGGGCCACCGCGTACGCCGGGCGCTGATAGCGCCTGACGAGCAGCCCGAACGCCATGTGATCACCCTCGCGGGCTCTCTTGACCAACTCTCGGTCGGTCGGCTGGTCCTGCTGTTGAGATGACACCTGGAGCGTGGAGCGTGTTGAGAAGTGCGTGTGATCGTCCGACCAAGGTATCTCCTTCGCGGGCCCTTCCACAGAACCCGGAGTCCCCGTTCAGCGGCCTCTCCGCCCCCCTTCTTCGACGAAGAACGGAGCATCCGCACCCGAGCCCCTCCACCGCACGGCACCGGCCAGCACCTCGACGAGGGCTTGCTCCGGCAGGTCCGCCAGACGCGCCCCGGGCACCCATGCCTCGAGCGACGCATCCTGCCCCGCGGACGAGGAGCCCGAGGCTCGCTCCTCCGGACCGGACGCGTCCTCCTCGCGTGTGAACCGCACAAGAAGCATGGACAGGCCTCCAGCCGCCTCGGCGCTCCCCACGGACTCTGCGACCCACCCTGATCCGTCCACCCGGAACGACACGGCTTCCGCCGGAGGGGTGGGCTCCTCGGCGAGGCGCGGTGGCGCGTCGTCCAGAGCCCGCACCGGCGTCGGCTTGGCCGGACGCGGACCAGCCACCCCGCCCCGGGACGTCTCGTCGGCGCTCACGAAGCCACCGGCCTCGCGGGATAGTACGCGCCCAGCGACGGGCTCTCCCATACGTGCACCCGCCCGACCCGGGCGGGCGGCGAGATCTCCGGACCCACCCGGTCGTGGATCCATCGGGCCAGGGACTCGGTGCTGGGCTGCATCCGTCCATCCTTCACATCGGCGATGAGCTCGTTGAGGTCCCCCCCGTCCCACCCGCGGAAGAGGCGACCCAGAAGTCCATCGAGTAGCGCCAGATCGGTCACGAATCCGGTCTGGGGATCCATCGGCCCACGCACCTCGACCCGGATCGTCCATTCGTGCTCGTGCGACTCCGCCTGGGCACCGAACCGCTGGCGATTCTCTTCGTTGGAGTGCCCGACGATCCCGTATCGGTGGCGGGCCGTGAAGCGGATCTCACGAACGAGAGCAGCGTCCAAAGTGTCTCTATGATCGCGGGGGACTGGACCGGCGCACCGAATGCGTACGGCATGCGGGGGGCCGTGGTCAAGGCCGCCACTCAGTCGCCCTTGGGGGGCGACGGCGTTCCCACAGTTGCCGTCGCCCTCCGGAATCCCCTTCTTTATCCTCCATCTCGGCATTCCACGCCGGCATACCCGCGTTCGCGAGAGCCATGCATGGCAGAAGGCAAAGAGACCCAAGCCCAGGCAAAGCGGGAATACACGCAGCTGCTCCGACTCCATGAGCAGCTGCTGAGTCAGCTCGTCCGTGCACGCGACGAGTTCGCCGCCTCCGGAACGGAAGGCCTGCTGAAAGTCATCAAGGGGCGGACCGGCACCGCTCCGGACCTGACCCCCGTGCAGGAGGCCGTGGAGAAGGCCATAAGGGCGCTGAAGCTGTCCGAGTCCCAGATCCAGGCCACCATCGACGACGACCCGGATGTCTCCCTGGATGTGGAGGGCATCGCCAACATGCCTGCCTACCTTCAGCGCTTCCTCGCCGAGCGGACGGACAATCCCGGCTTCCGCTACGAGGTCGAGCACGATCCCGTGCGGGGCTGGATGGTGTGCTGGAAGGAGTACACCAACCGCGGGACGGTGCGCGGGTACGGTCAGTTCTGCGAGCGCCCGTACGCCTGGCTGGACGACTGATCCGGTTCCTCGTCGGCACCGAGGCGCACTTCCTCCAGCGCCCGCTCCCCGTAGAACATCTCGATGTACTTGGCCTGAAGCCGCGTCACCCGCCTCACCACCCAGACGAGGTGGACGTAGTTGGGCTCCTTGGGCAGCGTGCGGAGCTCCAGGCCGGCCTCTCGAGGTAGGCGACTCCCTTTCCTGTTGTTACAGGGGGAGCAGCTGGTGACGACGTTGTCCCAGACGTTGCCCCCTCCCCTGGACACCGGAACGACGTGATCACGGGTCAGGAACTGCCGGCCCCGCAGCTCGCGGCGATGCCTGCCGCAGTACTGGCACGTGTAGTCGTCGCGCGCGAAAAGGAACGTGTTGGTCACCTGGCGCCGGAACCGGCGCGGCACGTGGACGTAGCGGACCAACCGGATGACCGCGGGGGCCGGGACGGCGTCCCGCTCCGAACGGAAGCTCCGACTCCCGTCGCGCTCGACGATCTCGGCCTTTCCGTCCAGCACCAGCCGTACGGCACGGCGGAGGGGCACGATGGTGAGCGGCTCGAAGGAAGCGTTCAGCGCCAGG
>CAYGKI010000089.1:2650-10522 GCA_964350235.1 uncultured Gemmatimonadaceae bacterium
CCTCGTCGTCGGTCTGGAGAAGCGTTGCACGAGCCCTCGGGAGCTCGCGAGCCCGGGGTGGGGACCCGGGAACCGTGGCGGAGCGCCCGACCCAACGCAGCCGAACGTATTCCGTACACGTCCAGGGGTGCAATGGGGTTCTCCGGACGGTTACCCACCGGACGAGGCATTCGTCACCATCCGGCGGAAGAAGGGACGCACGGGCGTCGGGCGGGCCACGGCAAGGTGACCGCGGCGCGGCGGTGCCTCAGAGAAGCGCCACGGGATCGCGGTCCAGGGCCAGGCGCACGTCCCCGGCGGGAAGCCGATACCGGGTCACCAGGGCCAGCGCGGCCAAGCCCAGAGCGCCGGGGGTGTCGGCACGGAGCAGGAAGTGCCAACGCCAACGCCCGTGAAGCCGCTCGATGGGCGCCGGCGCCGGCCCTACCAGCTCGACGGATACGCCGCGGATCCCGCCCTTCAGCTTCTGTTTGAGCCATCGGGCCGCCCCCTCGGCGGCTTCCACCACCAACGTCTGGTCAGGGCTGCTCAGGACGACGTTGCACAGCCGGACGTGGGGTGGGTACCGGGGATGGCGCCGCTCCTCCAGCTCACGCCGCGCGAAGCCTTCGTAGTCGTGGGCGACGGCGGCGCGTACCGCATAGTGCTCCGGCATGGAGGTCTGGATGATGACCTCGCCCCCGAGCGCACCTCTGCCCGCCCGGCCCGCCACCTGGGACAGAAGCTGGAAGGTTCGCTCGCTCGCTCGGAAGTCGGGGAGATGGAGTCCTACGTCGGCGTTCACCACCCCCACCAGGGTTACCGTGGGAAAGTCCAGTCCCTTGGCGATCATCTGGGTTCCCAGGAGGATGTCCACCTCTCTCCGCTCCACCCGCTCCAGGATCCTCTGGTGGGCCCATTTTCCGGAGGTGGTGTCCACGTCCATGCGCGCGATGCGCGCCCCGGGGAACGTCTCCACCGCCACCCTCTCCACCTGCTCGGTGCCGACGCCGCGGAACGACAGGTCGTCGGAGCCACAGCGGGGACAGCGCGACGGGGCCGGCGCCTCGAAGCGGCAGTGATGGCAGACGATGCGACGGGTGACCCGGTGGTACGTCAGGGACACGCTGCAGTTCTCACAACGCTCCACTTCCCCGCACTCCCGGCACTGGACGAACGACGAGTAGCCGCGCCGATTCAGGAGAAGGATCACCTGCTCGCTGCGGCGAAGCCTCGTCCGGACCGCGTCCACGAGGGTCTGGGAGAAGATCCCGGCGCCAGGAGACCGGTCCGCCGTCTTCCCTCCACCCCGCTGATCCTTTCCTCCACCGCGCTCGGCCCGGAGGTCCACCACCTGGACCTCCGGAAGCGACGCACCACCGGCGCGCTCGGGAAGCTCCAGGCGCCGGAACTTGCCCGTATCGACATTGTAGCGGCTCTCCAGGGACGGGGTGGCGGATCCAAGGAGGCAGACGGCGCCGTGGGCCCGGGCCCGGACCACCGCCAGGTCGCGCGCCTGGTACCTGGGCGCCTCGGACTGCTTGTAGCTCCCGTCGTGCTCCTCGTCCACGACCACGAGGCCGAGACCGTCCAGCGGGGCGAAGAGCGCCGAGCGGGCACCCACCGCCACCTTCCTGGCCCCGGATCGGAGGAGGCGCCAGGCGTCGTACCGTTCCCCGTCGGAGAGCCCGGAGTGGAGCACGGCGATCTCGTCTCCGAAATGCGCCCGGAAGCGGGACACGGTCTGCGGCGTGAGTGAGATCTCGGGCACCAGGACGATCCCCGTGCGTCCCCTCGCCAGGACCTCGCGCAGGAGCTCGATGTAGACCAGGGTCTTCCCCGAGCCCGTGATCCCCTGGAGAAGGAACGGGGCGGGCCTGGGCTCGTCCAGTGCGGCGATCAGCTGCTTCAGGGCGTCCGACTGCGCCGGCGTGGGGACCAGGTCCGCGGGAGGCGGCGGCGGATCCCCGGCGAAGGGATCTCTCATCTCCTCCTCGTCCTCCACGGTGACGAGCCCCTTCTCCTCCAGCCCCGTGACCACCGAGCGGCTGAACCCCTCGGGGCCCGTGAGATGCGCCAGCTCCGCCGCCCCACCCGACGCCATCAGGAGGTCGAACGCCTCCCGCTGACGACCGGCGCGGCCGAACAGGGCTTCCCGCTCCTCCAGGCTCCCCACGTGCCTCGCCACGCGCACGACCCTGCGGGTGCGGACGCTGGGCTCCGCGGGCGGAACCGCCTCATGGTCCAGGAGCCCCCTTGCCTCCAGGGCACGCAGCTCCGGCCAGATGGAGCCCATGCCCAGTGCGCGCCGCACGGTGGCGACCCGCTGCGGGCCCTCCAACTCGGCAAGGTGCTGGGCCACCGTGCGCTCTCTGGGCTTCAGCGTGCCCAGCGCCTCGGCGTCACCGGTCCAGGTCACGTAGTCCCGGGAAGCGTCGGTCAGCACCGAGGGCAGCGCGGCCCGGAGGGTGATCCCCAGGGGGGACACGTAGTAGTCCGCCATCCACCGGCACAGCTCCAGAAGGTCCGGCGGGACCGTGGGGCGTCGATCCAGCACCGCCAGGACTTTACGGAGTCCTTTGAGGGGGCCCTCCTCTCCGGGTCCCACTACCCAGCCGATGCGCTCGCCCCTTCTGAAGGGCACGAGAACCCTTGTGCCCGGAGCGGGCAGCGCCCCGTCCACCGCGTAGGTGAACGTCCGGTGGATGGGGAGCGGGAGAGCGACCTCTACTCTGGGGGCGCTCAATCCTCGAGCAGGAGGAAGACCTCCTCCTGCATGTCGGAGGGCGTGACCTCGGGTCCATCGTCGCCCCAGTAGACGTTGATCTCGCTCCGGACCCCGACGTCTCCCGGGATGTAGATTCCCGGCTCGACGCTGAACCCGACTCCGGGAAGCAGCCGCCGGTCGTCGCGCGTTTCCAGGTTGTCCAGGTTGGGACCGCTCCCGTGCAGCGATGTGTCGATGGAGTGGCCCGTGCGATGGACGAAGTAGTCGCCGAACCCACGCGCCACGATGACCTGGCGCGCCACGTCGTCCACCTCGAAGGCGCGCACGTCGCGTCCCGACGCGTGCGCCTCCCTGAGGAACGCCACGGCGGCGTCGCGGGCGTCCCGAACGGCCCGCCATACGGTCGCCGTCCGAGGGTCGAGCGCCGACCCCAGGTAACCCATCCAGGTCTGGTCCGCCGGTACCGATTCCGGGAAGCCGCCCCAGAGGTCGATGAGGAGGAGATCTCCGCGCCCGATGGTCGAGCCCTCGCCGTCGGGCGCGTAGTGCGGATCCGCGGCCCCGGCCCCCACCGCCACGATACAGTCGGTCTCGTGCACCAGTCCCGCATCGCGCAGGGCCCCGCGGATCCAGAGCGACAGGGCCCCCTCCGTGATGGGCTTTCCATCCCGGACTGCCCGGGCCGCCCGCACGAAAGCCTCCCGGGCGACACGCGCCACCACCTCTGCCGCGCGTCGATGATCGTCGAGCTGTGCGGGAGTCCACACGCTGTGGAATCGTGTCACCAGGTCACCGGAGCTGGCGATCTCGAGGCCCGACTCCAGCAGCGAGGCCACCAATCCCCCGGGCACCAGGTCGAGCGTGGGCACGGCTCCGCCAGGGGACACCTCCATGGCGACCCGCCTCCTCCCCTCGAGGAGCCGCTCCAACGCCACGTCCAGCTCCCGCCACCCGGCGTAGCTGCTGCGCTGGAATGGCCACGATCTCCAGGCCGACGACTCGATGGCATGGATGAGCGCGACCGGGTCACCCGAATCCGGGATGAGAACGAAGCCCCGCCGGGTGGTCTTCCCCAGACCCAGCATCTTCGCCGCGATAGGGTTGAGTCCGTGGAACTCGTACAGAAGCCATCCGTCGAGTCCCTCGTCCCTGAGGAAGGACTGCACTTCACGGATCACGGACGGGTCCGTGAGCGGAGCAGCTCGCCGGTGTCCCTCACCCATGGCGATCGTCTCCTTCGCCCCCGAAGAGGGGGAGCCCGCGGGTCTCCACGGCCGTGGCCGGCTCGGACTCCGAGGAAAGCTCGGCATCGGGGGCCGGCTCCCCGGACACCGGCTCTGCGGAGACCGGCTCCGAGGAGACCGGCGCTGGCGCACCGGGGCCACCCTCCTCCGAAGCGTCCCCGACGCAGGGCTGGAGGGCCGCCTCAGGCGCCTTCCGACCGCGCACCAGGTCCAGCCCCAGGACCCTCTCCCGGGAGAGGAGATTGTGCACCGCGCGCTCCCGCGCCAGTGCCGTCCAGACCCCCCGCCAACCCCAGTGGCTCCACGCCCGGCGCATGATCCCGACCTTCTCACCCAGGGAGAAGAGCTCCGAGAAGTCGGGAAAGGGCTTGGCCACGGTGGCGCGGAAGGACGTGCGCGCATCGGACCAGTCTTCGGTGTGCAGGTCGACCATGCCCGCCTCGCGGAGGAGCTGCTTCCACTCCACAACCATGCGCGGGCGAGCGCCCAGGTGGGCGGCCAGCACGCGCTGCCGCTCCTCGTCCACTGGCGCCTTCCAGACGAGCTGTACCAGGACGACGAAGCCCCCGGGCTTGGTGACCCGCGCCAGCTCCCTCACGCACGCGGCCGGATCGCAGCGGCTCGCCATTCCGATCTCACCCACGGTCACGTCGAAGATGGCGTCCCTGTAGGGCAGGCCGTCGGCGAGTCCCGTCTGGAACTGCAGGCGGTCCGCGATGCCCAGCTCCCGGGTCCTGCCCTCCGCCAGGTCGATGAGCAACGGATCGGCATCGACGCCGGAACCCTGCACCCCGAACTCGCGGACGAAGTACTCCAACGACACACCCTTTCCACAGGCCACGTCCAGAACCTCCTGGCCCTTGGACATCCCCGTGAGGAGCGCGATCTGGCGATACAGCTCGATGCCGCCCGGTGGGAAGAGTCTACGCGGACTCAGGCGGATGAGATCGAGCATGGACGGCGGCGCGCCGCTCGTCGGCCGAGATCCCGTTTCGTTGGCAGGCATGGGTGAGAAAGGTAGGGAGCCATGGCCCTCGGGCAACGACCGGCCTTACCAGTCCGGGTGCTCGGACGCGTCCAGGTCGTCCATGGCGCGCCGGATCCGCTCCTCGTCCTCCGCGCCCAGGGAAGCCCGTGCGGGCACCTCGGGCGCCGCTCTGCGCCTGCGCCGGAGCACGACCGCGACGACGGCGAGCCCCAGCGCCAGCGCGGCCGGCGGCATGAGCCACGCCCACCATCCCCATCCTTCGCGCCGTGGAACCGCACGCCACTCCTCGCCGTACTCCGCGATGACGCGAGCGACGATGGAATCGGCGGCCATGCCGCCCCGAGCCAGGACGTCGATGGAATCCCTGAGGTCCGCCGCGTCGGGCGACGGGCAGACCTCCAACATGAGGCCGGGACAGTAGGGAGAGCGGAGCTCGGAGATGGCCTGTCGCGCCTGGGGGTGCACGGACGAGGAAGGAAGCTCCTGGGCGGGGTCCCCGGCGCGGGGCCCACGCACGGCGGACTCGCACGCCGCGCTGAGCATCATCGCCAACGCCAGGCTCAGAGCCCTGGCTCCACGCCACGTGCGGGTCAAGGCGCCTCCAGGTCGGCGAGGGCCCGGATCACCGCGACGGCGCCCTCGCCGAGCCGCTTGGGCGCGTAGCCGCCCTCCAGGAGCGCCACCACCCGTCCCCCACACTCCGCGGCCCCGACCTCGATGATACTGCGCGTCATGAGATGCAGATCCTCGGGCTCGAGCAGCATGCCGCCCAGCGGGTCTCCGGCGAGCACGTCGAAGCCGGCGGAGACGAGCACGAAGTCGGGGCTGAAGCGGGACGTGACGTCGGTGAGCGCCGCGTCGAAGGCGGCCAGGTAGTCCGCTCTCGGTGTCCCCGCCGGCAGCGGCACGTTCAAAGTGGTGCCTTCACCGGGACCGGCTCCGGTCTCCGTCGCCGCGCCCGTCCCGGGGTAGTGCGGCGCCTGATGGAGGGAGAGATAGAAGACGTCCGGGTCACGGTAGAAGACGTCCTGCGTGCCGTTCCCGTGGTGCACGTCCCAGTCCACGATGAGGATCCGTCGGGCGTGGCCCTCCGCCTGCAGCCACCGGGCGGCCACGGCCACGTTGTTGAAGAGGCAGAAGCCCATGGGCCGGGACGGCGTCGCGTGGTGTCCCGGAGGCCGCGTGGCCACGAAGGCCGTGCGCATGCCGCCGGCCACAACGCCCCGAACGGCCTCGATGGATGCTCCGGCACTTCCCATGGCCGCGTCCCAGCTGGCCCCGGACACCTTGGTGTCCGCGTCGATGGAGACGACGCTCTCGCGATCCTGGGCCAGGCGGCAGGCCCGGCGGACCTGCTCCACGTGAGCCTCGTCGTGGACGCGCAGCACATCCGCCGCCACGGCGGCGCCGGGCTCGAACTGGGCCACGTGCCCGTGGAGCGTGAGCATGTCTCGTCCCACCGTCGACGCCAGGGCCCGCAGGCGTCCCTGGTGCTCGGGGTGGCTCCACCCCGTGTCGTGGAGGGGGGAGGCGGGATGGAGGAAGAAGCCGGTGGTGACGGCCGGCCCGGCCGTGACCACGGCGTCATCCCCGGACTCCGCAGCGCCGCTCATGGCCACTTCACGCCGTGGCCGTGGCCTCGGACGCCAGCGAGGCGATCCGCTCCTGGATCGACTTGACCTCCCGGCGCCTGGACTTGAGGGCGATGAGGGCATCGCACGCCGCCGACGTGGCGGACATGGTGGTGAGGTAGGGGACCTTGTAGGTGATGGCGGCACGCCGCATGGCGTAGTCGTCGTACTGGGACTTCTTGCCCAGCGGCGTGTTCACCAGGAGCGCCACGTTCCCGGACACCATCTGGTCCACGATGTCAGGCCGCCCTTCCCTGACCTTGAACACGCGATCCGCGGGCACGCCCATGCGCTCCAGATATGCGTGGGTGCCCCCGGTGGCCATGAGATCGAAGCCGAGGTCACGGAACCGCCTCAGGATGGGTGCCACGGTCTCCTTGTCGCGGTCGTTCACGGTCACGATGATCGTGCCCTCTTCCGGGAGGACATTCCCCACGGCCACCTGTGCCTTGGCGAACGCCATGCCGAACGAGTCGTCGATGCCCATGACCTCGCCGGTGGAGCGCATCTCCGGGCCGAGGATCACGTCCACGTCGAAGCGGTTGAAGGGGAGCGCCGCTTCCTTCACCGCCACGCCGGGGACGGGCGGCTCCGCCGGCACGTCCAGGTCCGCCAGAGCCTCGCCGGCCATGACCCGAGCCGCGAGGCGCGCCAGGGGCACACCGGTGGCTTTGCTTACGAACGGGACGGTTCGCGAGGCCCTGGGATTCACCTCCAGCACGTAGACCTCGCCGTCCTTGATGGCGTACTGGACGTTGAGCAGCCCGACCACGCCGAGCTCCAGCGCGAAGCGCCTGGTCAGATCGCGGATCTCCTCCAGGGCCGGCGTGGAGAGCCGGTAGGGAGGGAGCACGCAGGCCGAGTCGCCGGAGTGCACGCCGGCCTCCTCGATGTGCTCCATGATCCCGCCGATGACCACGTCCTTTCCGTCGGACAGGGCGTCCACGTCCGCCTCGAAGGCGTCTTCCAGGAAGCGGTCCACCAGCACCGGATGATCCTCGGAGGCGCGCACCGCCTCCTCGAAGTACCGCTCCAGCGACTCGGCGTCATAGATGATCCGCATGGCCCGTCCGCCCAGGACGTAGCTCGGGCGCACGAGCACCGGATATCCGATGCGCTCGGCGATCTCCAGGGCCTCGATCTCGCTGGTGGCGATGCCGTTGGGCGGGGTCCTCGCACCGATACGCCGACAAACTTCGTCGAAGCGGTCCCGGTCCTCCGCCCGGTCGATGGCATCCACCGGCGTCCCCAGGACCGGCGCCCCGAAGGCCTCCAGGCCCCTCGCCAGCTTCAGCGGCGTCT
>CAYGKI010000090.1:0-10376 GCA_964350235.1 uncultured Gemmatimonadaceae bacterium
CTCCTGGCCCGTGTTCCTCTCACCTACTCTCGGGGCGCGCTCGTGCCGCTGCTCCTGCTCCTGGGTCTCGAGGTCCCGCTGAGACTCGTGCGTCCCGCCCGACTTGCCGGAGCGCTGGCCGTGGGCGGTGTCTTGACCCTGGCTCTTGTCCCGGGCTTGGCCGAACGGGCTGGAAGCGTGGCCGGAGTCGCAGGGCTCTTCGGATCCACCCAAGTCGAGGCGGACGGGCCGACGCGAGGTCGTACGACGGCCATGCTGTCCGCCCTCGCCGCCTATACGGACCACCCGGTGCTGGGCGTGGGACCGGGGCAATATCTCGCCTTCCATGCCGTGCGGTACCAGGATCTGCCCGAGATCAGCTTCCGGCAGATCGCCGAGCCGCGTCGGGCGCACAACCTCTACCTCGAGGTCGCGGCGGAGACGGGCACCCTGGGGCTGCTTGCGTTCCTGGCGATCCCCGTCTTCCTGCTGATGGATCTCGGCGTCCTACGGCGAGTCCTCGCTCGGAGCCGGCCAGATCTGGCACGCTTGGCCGCCGGATTCATACTCGTGCTCGTCGCCTATCTGAGCACGGGCGTCTTCCTGCACCTCGCCTATGAGCGGTACTACTGGGTCATGGTGGCTCTGGCGGCGGCGACGGTCGGTGCGCTCAGGGAATGGGTGCGGGAGGATGATCTGCACGCCGAGACCCTCGTCGAGGTCGAGGCGAGATGAGCCTGCTGAGAGTCCTCACCTACCACCGGATCGCGGACCCGGACGATACCCCGGACCTCGATCCGGCCTTGGTCAGCGCGACGCCCGAGACCTTCCGGAGACAGATGGAGCATCTTCGGAAGCGGTATGCTCCGGTGACCCTGGACCGTGTGGTGGAGGCCTGCTCGAAAGAAGGGCGCCCCCTCCCCGACCGGGCGGTCCATGTGACCGTCGACGACGCGTACCGAGACTTCGCCGAGCACGCGTGGCCCGTCCTCCGCGAGCTGGAGATTCCCGTGACCGTCTTCGTGCCCACGGCCTATCCGGATCAGCCCAATCGGACGCTCTGGTGGGATCGTCTTCACCAGGCCACGGTTCGAGGTACCAAGAACGAGACCTGGACGCGCGCCATGGAGGCCGCTCGCGGAGCGATGGGTTCGATGACGCTGCCGGATGTGGAGGATCATCACGACGTTCGTGTCCTGCTGAGGCGTCTGGGGCACGACGCCGCCGAGCGCTTCGTGGACAGCACCTGCCGGGAGGTGGGACTGGAGGATGGTGGCGCCTCCGCGCGCCCCTCCGCGGTGCTCTCGTGGAACGAGTTGAGGGCGCTATCCCGAGACGGCGTGAGCTTCGGCGCACATACGCGGCACCACGCCGCGTTGACGAGGCTCGACGAGATGCGCATGCGGAGCGAGATCCGCGGATCCCTGGAAGACCTCGAGCGAGAGCTGGGTGCCGGTCCCCGGCCCATCGCGTATCCTTACGGCCTACACGATGCGACCGTCGTCCGCGTGGCCCGGGAGGAGGGGTGCACCCTCGGATTCACCTGCGACGACGGAATGAACGAGCTCGGGGAGATCGATCCCTACCAGCTCCGCCGGACCAACATCACGCTGCGCACGTCGCCCTCGGTCTTCGCCCTCCGCATGATGCCCTGGTTCGCCGAGATCGACCGGTGGCGGCATCGGAACGAGCGCGAGCCGCTCTCGTGAGCGTCGGAGCCTCTTCCGCCAGCGCCAGATTGGCCGACGCTCCGGGCCGGCCCGGGCGACGCGTCGCTTACATCATGTCCCGCTTTCCGAAGATCACCGAGACCTTCGTCCTGTACGAGATGAAAGCCTTGGAGGAGCTGGGTGCCCAGGTCGAGCTATTTCCTCTGCTGCATCAACCACCCGGACCCCGGCATGCTGAGGCCGCCGCATACGAGGAGCGCGCCCACTTCATACCCTTCCTCTCGTGGGACATCCTTCGCGCGAACGTGAAACGCATGATGAGTGCCCCCGGGCCTTACTTCCGCACGTGGTGGGAGATGGTGTCCGGGACGCGCGGAAGCCCGCGGTTCCTCGCTGGCGCGGTGGCGTACTTTCCGAAATGCGTGGCCTTCGCCGAGCGCATGGAAGCCTTGGGCGTGGATCACGTCCATGCCCATTTCGCCAGTCATCCGGCCCTCGCCGCTCTCATCGTGCATCGACTGAGCGGCATTCCGTACAGCTTCACGGCGCACGGATCCGACCTGCACGTCGATCGCACCATGCTGCCCACCAAGGTGGCGTCGGCCTCGTTCGTCGTCGCCGTGTCCGCTTACAACCAGGACCTCATCGCCAGGGAGTGCGGCGAGCATCACCGCGCCAAGGTGGTGGTCATCCACTGTGGTACCGACTCGTCGGCCTTCGGACCACGCAGGCTGGAAGGGGATGCGAACGCGGAAGAGCGCCCCGGGGAGCGAGGCCTGCGCATCGCCTGCGTGGCCTCGTTGGAGGAGGTCAAGGGACATCGCTTTCTCGTCCAGGCGTGCCAACTGCTCGCGGTGCAAGGGATCGACGTTCATCTCGATCTCGTCGGGGACGGCGCGCTCCGGTCCGAAGTCGAGGGGCTGGTCGAGGAGCTCCACCTCGGCGATCGAGTGACGCTTCACGGGGCCGTTCCCAGGCCGGTAGTGGGACGTATCCTGGGCGCGGCCGATGTGTTCGTTCTGGCCAGCCACCCGACGCGCTCTGGACGGCGTGAAGGCATTCCCGTCGCCTTGATGGAAGCCATGATGAGTGAGCTACCCGTCGTGGCGAGTGCCATCAGTGGCATCCCTGAGCTCGTGGAGGACGGGGTTACGGGCTACCTCGTCCCGTCTGGAGACCCGGAGGCCCTGGCGTCGCGTCTCGCGCGGTTCGTCGGGAAGCCGGCCCTGCGCCGAGCCTTCGGTCGGTCGGGGCGGGCGAAGGTCGAGGCCGACTTCGACATCCTCCAGGGTGCGCGGAGCCTACTCCTGGAGATGGGCAGAGACCGCTGAGAGGACTCCCTCGGGCTGCTCGGACACCGTGAGTCCGAAGCCGTAGGGGCGGCAACCCGGGGAGCTGATCGTCAGGGTTCGGCCGAAGACCCTCAGGCGTACACACGTCCCGAACGTGCGGTAGCCGAGCCTTGCCACGGAGCGGAGCGAGCTTTCGTTCTGCACTTCCACGTAGCTGATGAGCCCCCGGTACCCTTGGCTACGCGCTTCCCGGGCCGCGTGCGCCATCCCGTATGCGTGTAGCTGCCTTCCTCGATACTCCGGCGCCGTAAACCCCTTGTACATGTACACGTAGGCCGGCGAGAAGCGGATCCAGGTGTCATCCACCGCGGGCACCGGGACGGTGGCGTACCAGCCGTAGCTCGCCACTCGGTCACCGTCCGCCACGTAGTGGCAACGGTCGCCCCTGAGCATGGCCCCCTGGTAGAACGCTTCTGACGCCAGGTTGGCGGCACCCCTCAGCTTCGCGAACTCCGCCGCCCCGCAGGCGTGATGGGAGAAGGGCGAAGCCTCGCCGAGGTAGGTGGGGTCGATATCGTCCGGGTCCAGGGTCATCCCTCGGAGGGCTTTGAAGCCGACGGCACGATGCGTGACTCCGCACGCCCCCCGAAGAGCCCATGCCTTGAGGCCATAGCGCTTCAGGTGATCCAAACGGAGTTCCATTGAGCTGCTCCTCCGGGTGGTGAAAGCCGCCGCGCTGGTCGGGGGGAGAGAGTCCTGCCCCTTGAGTTGGGCAAGAGCCGGACCGGGACGGAGGCACGTGGCAGGTCGCCCGGGACACCGCACGGATGCTCACGTTTCGACCTTTCGGAGCTCCGTTCCTCCGTAGAGCCGCCGAGCGGCCGCGACACCGGGTGTTCGGAAAACGGACGGTCGTCGTCATCCGATTTGCGCCTCCCCATTCCCGGCTCATTGCCCCCGATCCTTCAAGCCGCATGCCCCTGAAGTGCTGCTTGGGCGCAACGAAACATGGCAACATGTTGTGCTCGCGCAGCGAAAATGGCCCGATTCGTGCTCCATTGTCGGGGCGACAAGGGATGAACTGTATCGCTGGCGCGACACCTGGTGCTTCCGGTCGGCAATTTTCGGTCGCGCGGCGCGACATTGCCGCAGGGTTGAGCGACCTCCTGTCCGGATCCGTGTGCACAGCGATCTGCAGGCATCCCCTCCCGTCGAACCTCACGGACCTGGATGTTGGGCATGACAAACGATCGCATGGGGACAACCGCGGGCCCGAGGGGTATGCCAGAGGAACGCCCCCGACTGCGGAGGAACGTGTTCGCTCCCCTGATGGCCCTGCTGGCCCCTCTTTCCGCGTGTGGCGACGCTTCGCCCACGGGCGTCACCGCCGATACGGGTCATGCCGCTCCCGCGGAGGCCCTCTACCCGTCGCCGGGGGGCGTGGCTGATCTCGCCGTATCTTTCGCCGACGAGTCCTCCGTCCAGCTCACGTGGACGCAGGTGGATGACGGCACCGGGACCCCGGCGCGATACCGTTTGAAGTATGCCCCGCCCTCGATCGTGTGGCGCACGGCCCTCACCGGGTGCGAGCCGGCCGTCGGGAACGGGAGGGTGGGCGCCTCCGTCTCGTGCACCGTGGAGGATCTGGACGCCGGGGCGGACTACGAGTTCCTGCTCATGTCGTACCGGGTCGAGGACGGTGCCTGGGTGGACGCCAAGTACTCCAACATCGCCTCAGGACGAACGGCCGAAGGAGTCGATGGCGCACCGGGCACCACCTCAGGTGAGGCGGGCGGGCCAAGGGGCATGTGGATCGACCCCGACGAGATCCTCGGTCTACCCACCTCCGGGGCGGCCTGGGAGCGGGTCCTGGCCGATGCGAGCAGGGATCCGGGGACTGCGAGCATCGCCGACCAGGACTCGAACCACGACGTGTACACGATGGCCGCCGCACTGGTCTGCGTCCGCACCGGGGAATATTGCGGAAAAGCGCGGCGCGGCCTGTTGGACGCGGTGGGGACGGAACAGGGCGGGCGTTGGTTGGCCGTGGGCCGCAACCTGGCGGCATACATGATTGCTGCCGATCTGCTCGACCTTCGTGCCGACGGTGATCCGAACAGCGACGGGACCCGCTTCCACACGTGGGCGGACGGATGGCTGACCCGGCGGCTCAGCGACAACAACACCGCCACGGAGCTCCGGCCGTTCGCGCCGTTCCACTCGGCGGCCAACGCCGCGGCTCAGGAGGGACTCGCGTACTTAGCGGTCGCCGCCTATCTGCGGGACGATTGGGCGATGGAGCGCGGGTGGGACGCGTTTCGGACCTATGCCTGCGATCCCACCGCCCCCGACCGCGAAGGCATCGACCTCGAACGACCCGTGACGGACGGGTGGACGCACGACGACGCGCGCCCGTGCGCCGTCAATCCCGCCGGAGCCACCAAGCAGGTGCCTACGGGCAGGCCTGGCGCCGGATCCGTCCATCGGATCGACGGGGCTCTGGTCGGGGACATGCGGCGTGGGGGTGCATACAAGTGGGCGCCGGGCTACACCCAGTATGTATGGGTCGGGCTCGAGGGATTCGTCCCGGCCGCCGTCATCCTCGAGAGGGCCGGCTACCCCGCGTTCCAAGTGGCGGACAGGGCGGTTCTCCACACCCACGAGTACCTCATGTACCTCCGCGCGAGCACGGGTGACCGCCGATGGTTCGACGGCGATCGCGCGCGGGACATCGTACATCTGGTGAACCGAGCCTACGACGCGACGTTTCCGATGAACGGAGTGGCCGGAGGTGGACGTACGGTGGGGTACACCAGCTGGACCCACAGATGACGTGTTCTCGTGGACGACGGGCAGGGCCTGCCCGGATCCTTCAATCCCGGATCGGCGTGTTGTCTCTGTAGCGCCTGACGGGATCGTTCTCGCGGCCGGTCACGCTGGCTACGTCGGGTCTTACGGGCAGGACCCGCAAATTGTATCGGAGCCGGTACAGGAAGTAGGGAAAGAGACGTTTCCACCCAGGTGAGAACATCCTGCCGGACGTGTACACCGTGAGCGCTTCGTCGGAACCATAGACGACGGGCCCTCTCAGGCGCTTCATGGTGGGGCCGACGTTCATCTCGTCGGCCAGGAGTCCCTGCTCATAGAGCTCGAGCATGGTGTCGCGCCGGACCGCGTAGTTGCTCCCCCGGGTGGTGGGAATGCCGAGAATCCGGCGCTTCACCCACCGTGCCGTGTGGTGCACCGCGAAGTACAGGCGCACGGAGACCGCGTCCTGGTAGTCGTGATAGGCCACGTGTGTGTAAGCAGCATCCGCACCGCGGCCCATTTGTTCGAAGTACCAGTTCAGGATCGCGGTCGGACGGGGAATCCGGCAGTCGGCGTCGAAGAGCACGCAGCATTGAGAAGACGCCGCGTGGATGCCCGGAATCCGTGCTGAGAATCCCACAGCCTCACCCGGCTTCCGGACGTCCGGGATGGTCAGGACTAGGGTCGCGAGGCGCGCCAGCCCCGCGACCTCCGGCGGGCTCTTCCCTTCGGGGAAGTTGTTCACGACGAGGATCGTCTCGATGCAGAGCGACCCTTCGTATTCGGCCACGTCCCCGAGCAGGGTCCGGACGTTCTCCAAGTCTCCCTGGGCATTGACCGGCACGATGACGGAGACGTCGGGCCCTCTCGGGTCCCCGCCTTCCGCCGGTAGCGTTCCTTCTCCCTCCGTCCCGACACCGGGTCGAGCTTCGTCCGTCACGGGCATCCTCCATTCGGTCGGCACCGAGCGGCGTGGATCACCGTCGACGAATAGTGAGAACGCAAGCCGTGTGCCCACGGATCCATGCGCCGCCCGGCCTCCTCGGAGAGCGCCTCGAGGCCCACGCCTTCTCGCGTATGCCGCATGGGTCCTGGCCTTTCGGCTGCCCTCGTGGCGGGGGACCACGGTGATGGATGGAACGGAGACCGTCCGGCCCGCGCGACGGTTCGGGCCGCTGCGTCGCGGGCACCGAACACCGGCGCCTCCGCGAAGGCAGGAGCAAAGTTCAGCCGAATATGGTTCGCATCAGCTTCGACCTTCCCAACTCGGGGAACGTGTCGAGCACCGAGAGGCTCGCCCGTGCGCTCGCATACACGAGCAGGGACCCGATGATCGCCGCCGGGACCAGGACCCGCGGCTCGTCCGGCCAGAGCAGCCTCGTCACGAGCAAGAGTAGCCCGACAGCCAGCATGGTGGCGTAGGGTCCTCTATAGGTCAGATCGAACGCTCTGACCCCTGTCGCCATCTGGACCGCCGCCTGCTTGAGCAAAGTGTAGAGGAGGTGTCCGGACGCGGATCCTACGGCCGCTCCCAAGGCACCCATGCTGGGGATCAGGAGAACGCTCAATCCCACCGTGGTCGCGGCCCCGAAGGCATTCACCGCGATGAGCCACCGGAGATTCCCCGTCACACGCAACGCTTCGGAATTGAACCCTGCCATGGAATCGACGAACTGTCCCGCCGCGAGCAACGTGAGGATCGGTCCTGCCGCCGCATAGCGCTCTCCGAACAGCATCACCGTCAAGGGAACCGAGGCGGTGAAGGAGAGCGCGAAAAGCGGGAAAGTGAGCACCGCGACCCACACGGCCGTACGCCAATAGAGATCGTTGAGACCCTGAGCGTCGCCACGTGCGTGGAGGCGCGACGCCGACGGCTCGAAGAGCATGGTGAAGCTCTGGGCCACCACGGTGTTCAGCGCGGCCACGGGGACCACCACCTGATAGAGCGCGACGGTGCTCATGTCGGAGAAGTAGCCGAGGAGCAGGGGGCCCGCGGTGAGCATGAAGATCGAGCACCAGTCCGAGGCCATGACCGGCGTCGTGTACGAGAGGACCTTGCGCACCGGGAGCCGAAGGTCGTGAAGAAGGGATCGGTCCAGGAGCCCGCGATCTCGCATCTGGACCACCACCGCCCATGCGTAGTACGCGATGCCCACCACACCGGAGAGAAGGTATCCGTACGCGAGCAGCTTGATGTCTGCCCGCATCAGGACGAGAGCGCCCGCGACGGCGATCCGCAGCCCCGGGTGCAGGAGGAATCGCCGCACGAAGATGGTGCGGGAATCCCCGAAGGCGGCGCTGACCCCTGTGAGCCCGTTGTCGATGATCTCGACGGGAACCAGGAAGATCACGATGAACAGGAGCGCCAGCGGCTGCTCTGCGGAGACACCCGCCAAAGCCGCCACCTGCTCCGGCAAGGCGTAGAAGCCCGCGACGACGAGGGTTCCGGCGACGACCAGGGCGCCGAACACGAACACCAGGACCCCATAGAACTTCTGGAACTCCCCTCGCTCCAGGTGCAGGGGCAGGTAGCGGCTGAGCGCCCGGTTGAGCCCCAACGCCGACATGCCTCGGAGGAACGTCACGGCCGCCAGGGCATAGGTCCACGCCCCGTATTCCTCGGTGCTGAGGTAGCGGACGACCATCAGCTCGGCGAGGAACTTGAGGCCCGTGGCCACACCACGCCCGGACAAGAGCAGCCCGGATCCCCGGATCTGCTTTCGTGTCACGCGGTCGGACGACTCCCTACGTGTCGGCTCGGCGACGCCCGTTCGACCGGTCACACGGGGCCGCAGTCGGCCGGAGCTGCGCCCGGACCCGAGAGACCCACGAGGCCGGGGCCGAGCGCGGTGCGCCCGCGCAGAGGTCTTGGCGCTGTGTCCGGGCCGGATCCCTTCCGGGGCATCGACGTTCCAGTGGCGATCGGGTGCGAAGGCGCAGCGTCTCGCGAGCGAGACGCCTTCAGGTGGATCCACAGGGTGCACGATGCGTGCCCCTGAGATCACCCGGCGGGAATGGCGCCTTCAGGTGCGTTGCTGGCTGTCGGTCGCGACGGATGTCGCGGCGCCGCGCCACCTCGGATGCGGCGCATGATGGTTGTCCGACCTCAGCCCATCCCGCGCATCACCAGCACTTTGGGCTCGGTCATCTCCTCCATGGCGAAGCGCACCCCCTCGCGCCCGAACCCCGAGTCCTTGGACCCGCCGTAGGGGATGTTGTCCACGCGGAAGGTCGGCACGTCGTTGATCATGACCCCCCCGTAGTCCAGCTCCTCATAGGCCTTCATGGCCCGGCCGATGTCCCGGGTGAACGCGCCGGCCTGCAGGCCGAAGCGGCTTCGGTTGCAGGCAGCGATGGCGTCCTCGAAGCGGTCGAACGGCTCCACGACGGTCACGGGCCCGAATACCTCGTCCCGGCAGACGCGCATGTCCTCACGCACCTCCGTCAGGACCGTCGGGAGGACCACCGACCCATCGGCCTCACCCCCGCAGTGGAGGGTGGCGCCCCCGTCCACCGCCTCGCGCACCCAGGACAGGACCCGCTCCACGTGGATCTTCTCGATGAGCGGGCCGATGACCGTGTCCGGGTCGGAAGGGTCGCCTGAGGGAACGGCCTTCGTGGCCTCGACGAAGCGCTCGAGGAAGGCGTCGTAGCGGCTCCGGTGCACGAGGATGCGCTGGATCTTGATGCACACCTGCCCGGCGTTGGCCCATGACCCCGCGACGATGGGGGCCATGATCGCACCCAGGTCGGCGTCCTCGTCGATGACGCACGGCGCGTTGCCCCCCAGCTCGAGCAGGACCTGCTTCTTGCCCGCCAGGGCCTTGAGCTTCCAACCGACCACGTCGCTGCCGGTGAACGAGAGCACCTTGGTGCGCTCGTCCTCCACCATGCGCTGCGCGACCTCGGGTGGGCAGTGGATCACCGAGAGCGCCGCCGGTGGCAGCCCGGCTTCCACCATGATCCCGGCGAGCGTGAGGCCGGTGAGCGGACACTGCGGCGGCGACTTGAGGACGACGGAGGTTCCCACTGCGACTGCCGGCGCGAGCTTGTGGGCAATGAGGTTGAGCGGGAAGTTGAAGGGGGCGATGGCCGCGACAGGGCCCCTGGGCACCCGCGTGTACAGGCAAAGGCGTCCCTCGGCGCGTGCCTCCAGGTCGATGGGGAGGAACTCGCCGCTCTCCCGGCGGGCCTCACCGGCGGCCAGCGTGAACGTGACGACGGCGCGCTGTACCTCCCCCCGACAGTAGCGGATGGGCTTTCCGCTCTCGCGCATCATGAGCTCGGCAACCGCCGCCACCTCCACGAGGCGATGAGCCCTATTCCAGGAAGGAAGGCTTCGCCGACGAGGCGCTACCCTGGCTCGACGCCGTCTACAGGTTCGCCATTCGCCTCACCAACGGAGACGAGGACGCCGTGGAGGACCTGGTCCAGGAGACCTTCCTCCGGGCCCATCGAGCGCGTCGTCGCCGACGTGTACCCCATGGCACCGCAACCGTCCAACCGGCTTGCGGACGATACGGTTCCCGGAGGCCGTCGTCTCGTTGACACCCCCTCGGGCCGTCTCTAGCTTTTCCCGAAGGATACAGCGGTCAACGGGCCATCCCCCTCGGGGGGCGGCCCGTTT
>CAYGKI010000091.1:0-10202 GCA_964350235.1 uncultured Gemmatimonadaceae bacterium
AGTGCTGGACGTCGACGCCGGGGGCATAGGGCCCGGGCGCCGGCGCCACCCCGGCGGGGATGGGCTCCGGCTCCTGTGCCGCCGAAGGCGTGGCGGGAATGACGCTCAGAACCGCCAGGAGCGCCGGACCGGCCCACGCTGTGGCCCGCCTGCTGAACGCTGTGCGATGACACGGGGTGACCCCCGGGGCGTGCGACTGCGGCTTCATTCGGTCTTCTCCTGGAGGATCTCGAAGGCTTCCACGTGTCCGAAGTCCTGCAGCCTGCCCCAATAGCGGGCGTAGGCTCGGGCGAGCTCGGGGTCGAGGTCGGGGCGCGCGCCCCCGGTCTCACGGAACTCACCCAGGGCGTCGGCCTTGTCCGCGAGATGCTGGGTCACGTCCAGCCCCTTCCTGGGCGCGAAGGAGGAGGGAGAGGTGGCGGTCTGGTATCCGAGCACCGGGGCCCGGCCACGCGTCGCCTCGGTGGCGATGCGTGACGCCGCGGCACGCGACGGATGCCGGTCCCCGCGGGCTGGCGCGTAGAGGACGGCG
Organism: uncultured Gemmatimonadaceae bacterium; assembly: GCA_964350235.1. GTDB lineage: Bacteria > Gemmatimonadota > Gemmatimonadetes > Longimicrobiales > Gaopeijiaceae > JAWLHJ01. The sequence continues at coordinate 533 of CAYGKI010000091.1, forward strand.
GGTCGCAGCTCGCCCACGGCCCGGTCCAGCATCATGGTCATAGCGGCGGGGTCGCCCACCAGGGATTCCGCCAGCCTGAGGTTGAAGCCAAGGCGGCGCGCGGCGGCCTGCGCGGCGGCGTACTCGCCGGGATCCACCCGGGGCGGGTCGGTGGGGAGCGGGAGGATCACCACGTGCGCCCCGGCCTGGGACGCGGCGGCGCACGCGCCGGCGCATCCCATGATCCCGTCGCCCAGCAGGCCTTCCACCACCAGCACGGTCCTGGGCTTCGGCCCGGCTTTCGGGGCGGTCCGTTCCGGCTTCGGGCGGGCGCCCACCATGGATCGGACCCGGGCCACGAAGTCGTCCCGATCCAGGGGCTTCACCATGACCTGGTCGGCTCCGGAGCGGAACGCCTGGTCCCAGTAGTGCTCCTGGGTGTACCCGGTGGTGGCCAGCACCGGGAGGTGGCGGCTCTTCTCCTTGGCGGCGCGGATGACCTGGAAGCCGTCCGCCCCGGGGAGGTTCAGGTCCGCCACCACCAGGTCCCAGCTCCGCTCGGCCAGGAGGCGGAGGGCATGGTCCCCGTCCTGCGCGTGGGTGACCACCGCCTCGGGCATCCCCGCGAAGAAGGCCTGCACGAGGTGGGCGTGGTCCACCTCGTCCTCCACGAAGAGGACCTTGAGCTTGTCGTCAGGGGGCGGACTCAACGCGACTCCTGTGCGGGGTTCGGCGGCGGAGAGCGCCGTTCACCTGGAAATATAGGGGCTGGAGGCCCGCGGCCCAGCCATGGTGCCGTCAGGACGGCGCGGCCGGCCGGGCCTCCTCGGGGGCCGGCTCGGGGATCATGAACCAGACGATGAGCGCCATGCCCATCACCATGGCCGCGCCCAGGAGGGTGTTGGAGCGATACCCCGCGCCCGCGAAGAGAGGACCGGCCACGGCGCCGCCCAGCGCGAAGCCCAGCTGCCCCAAGGCCACCGTGAGGCTCATGAGCGAGCCCCGCCGGTCGTCGCGCACCAGGGCCGTGAGGAGCGCGGAGAACGGGCTGATGCGCATGGCCACCAGGACCATGAACAGGAAGAAGACCACGTACCCGGCCACCAGGCTCGTCACCAACGGCACGGTCATGGTCATGACCAGCGAGAGCCCCACGCACGAGATGAGGATGATGCCCTTGCGGCCGATGCGGTCCGAGAGCTTCCCCACCTGTGGTCCCGTGACCACGTTGGCCACCCCGCCCAGGAGGAACATGAGCGCGATCTGATCCCCTGAGGCCCCCAGGTCACGCTCGAGCCACGTGGGCAGGTAGACGGTGTAGACCGAGATCCCGAGAAACATGAGGAAGAAGGCCGCGGCGGCCCATGCGACCTCGGGACGCCGCAGCATCCCCATGTAGTCCTTCACCGCCTTCCCGATGGAAAGTGGGTGCTGGCTACGACGCACCTCCGGCTGCGGCACCTTGAAGAACAGCAGCACCAGCGTGGCCGCCATGGTCACGGCGAACAGATAGAAGGGCGACCGGATGCCCCAACGCTCCGCCATGACGATGCCGAGGGGGATGCCGATGATCTGCCCGAAGGCCGATCCGCTCATCACCCAGCCCGTGGCCCAGCCTCGTTGGTGGTAGGGGAACCAGTCGCCGATGTACGAGACGGCGGCGCCGCTGAGCATGCCTCCCGCCATTCCGGCGAACACACGCACCGCCAGGAACGACGCGTATCCGTTCACCAACCCGTGCAGGGAGAGGGCGAGGGTCATGGTCCCGGCGCCCATCATGAGAATGCGCCTCCGTCCCACCTTGTCCGAGATGGGCCCGGAGATGATGGCGAAGGCGCCCACCATGATCGAATAGGCCGAGACGAGCGTGCCCAGCGCCCCGTCCGCGATGTCCAGCTGGTCGCCGATCATGGGGAGAATCGGCGAGATGATCATGGTCTGGCTGGCCGAGGAGAAGACCAGCAGCCAGAGGGCGAAGACGATGAGCGTCGGGGAAGCGCCTTCGCCGGTGGGGTTCCGGGTCAACCTCCGGTCCTGTCCACCATCCCCGACCCGCGCTGGGCCGTCGGCATGAGGACGATCTGGAAGATGTCCACGTGATCCGGCGCGTTGGTGGCGTACAGCACCGCGTCGGCCACGTCGTCGGCGGTGAGCGGCTTGGTGTCCGCGTACACCGCCGCCGCGCGCTCCGTGTCCCCGTGGAACCGCACTTCGCTGAACTCGGTCTCGGTGAGCCCGGGATCCACGCTGGAGACGCGTACCTTCGTGCCGAGGAGGTCCATGTTCATCCCTTCGGCGATGGCGCGCAGCCCGAACTTGGACGCGTTGTACACGGCGCCCTTCGGGTAGACCCACCGTCCCGCCGTACTCCCGATGTGGACCACGTGCCCCGAGTTGCGGGCCACCATGTGGGGGAGGATGGCCCTGGACATGTAGAGCACGCCCTTGAGGTTGGTGTCGATCATGTCCTCCCAGTCGTCGATGGACCCCTCGTGCAGCTTGTCCAGGCCCCGGGCCTTTCCGGCATTGTTCACCAGGATGTCGGGGATGAGGTCCAACCGCTCCAGCGTCTCGACGTATCCCGCCACGCGCTCGCGGTCCGTCACATCCACCGCATGGGCGTTGGCCTCCACGCCATGGGTCTTCCGAAGCTCCTCGGCGAGCTTCTCGATACGGTCGAGGCGGCGGGCGGCCAGAAGGACGTGGGCGCCCTTTTCCGCGAATCGCCGGGCGCAGGCCTCGCCGATGCCGGCGCTGGCTCCCGTGACGAGGACGCGCTTGCCGATGAGTCGATTCATGTGGATGCGGTGTGGAGGAGTAGGGAGGTCGCCGGTGAGATTCGCCAGGGGTCGGCCGAGGCGCAACCGGAGCCCGGCCGCCGAGCGGCGTGACGGCCCCATCCACCGACTCGGCTACGGGATGCCGTTGGCAGCGGAGAGGCCGAGGCGCTACCGTCCGCCGTGCCGTGCGCCGGCGCGGCGCGCGCGACGCGACGCATCCCCTCCGCCCCTGCCGGGAGCAGGCTCGTGAACAGGAAGCAGGTCGGCGCCTGGGCGCTCTACGATTTCGCCAACTCGGTGTTTCCCGCCGTCATGACCACCGCGGTGTTCCCCCTCTACTACGTGGGCGTGGTGGTGGGCGGCGAGGGTGGATCCGGTGAGTCCTGGTACGGCAATGCGCTCTCCCTGTCGGCGCTCATCGTGGCGTTGACCTCGCCTCTGCTGGGCGCCATCGCGGACCGGGGCGGATCCCGGAAGAAATTCATGTTCGTCTACGCGGCGGTGTGCGTCGGGGCAGTGGCGCTCATGACCACGCTCCAATCGGGGATGGCGCTCTGGGGCTTCGTCCTCTTCGTCGTGGCCAACGTGGGGTTCGAGGGGGCCAACGTGTTCTACAACGCGTACCTGCCCGACATCGCCCCGCCGGAGAAGCGGGGCTCGGTGTCGGGGCTGGGGTTCGGCGTGGGATACCTGGGGTCGGCCCTGGGGCTCATCATGGTCCTCCCCTTCGTGGGCAACTTCCCGGTGATCTGGCTGCTGGTGGCGGGCTTTTTCGCGGTCTTCGCCCTGCCGGCCCTCTTCTTCCTGCCGCCGGACGAGCCCACTGGAGTGGGGGTGGCGGAGGCCGCGCGGTGGGGCGTCACCCATTTCCGCGCCATCGTCGGGGAGGTGTGGGCCAACGCCGAGCTCCGGAAGTTCCTGCTCGCGTTCTTCTTCTATATCGACGGCGTGCTCACCATCATCGCCATGGCGGGGATCGTGGCGCAGGAGACCTTCGGCTTCGACCAGAACGGGGTGGTGATCCTCTTCCTGGTGGTGCAGTTCTCCGCGCTGGCGGGCGCGTTCGCCCTGTCCAAGCCAACCGACGTCTTCGGTCCGAAGAAGGTGCTGAGCGCGGTGCTCTTCCTCTGGATCTCCGTGGGCGTGGCGGCCTTCTTCGTCCGGAGCCCGACCATCTTCTACGCGCTGGCCGTCTCCGCCGGCCTGGGGCTGGGCTCCTTGCAGTCGGCCAGTCGGGCGTTGATGGCCTCGCTGGTTCCCGAAGGGAAGGAGGCGGAGATGTTCGGCTTCTACGCCCTGTGCGGCCGCGCCTCGTCCATCATCGGACCCGCGCTGTTCGGCTGGACCACGCTGGTGGCCGGAGGGAACCAGCGCCCCGGCTTCCTGGTGCTCACGGCGCTCTTCGTCCTCGGTCTGGTCCTTCTCCAGCGCGTCCGTGACCCGGTGGCGGAGCGTGGGCGGACGCCGGCCGCGCCTGCCGCGGGCTGAGTCGCTGGCGCGGAGGGCCCGGATTCCCGACCTTGCCCGCTGCGCCGCCGCGCGTGGTGCGCCAACCCACCAGGAGAAGGAGCGGAGACGATGAAGGGCAGCTTCCGGAGGGGCCTCGGGCTCGGAACGGTCCTGGGCCTGTTGCTGACGGCCGCGGCATGCACCATCGAGCCCCGGACGGATCGACCCGCCCAGGGCGCGTCGGACGACGCGCCGCGCAAGGAAGTCGTCGAGGTGCCCGGCGTGGCCCGGCTCCCCGTGTTCTCGTCCGCCATCCGGAGCGGCGACTTCATCTTCCTGTCGGGCGCCATCGGCACCGTCCCGGGCGGTGAGATGCGGCTGGTGGAGGGAGGGATCGTGCCCGAGACCCGTCAGACCCTGGAGAACCTCCAGAACGTCATCCAGGCCGCTGGAGGGTCCATGGCCGACATGGTGAAGTGCACGGTCTTCCTGGCGGACATGGCGGACTACGCGGCCATGAACGAGGTGTACCTGGAGTTCTTCACGGCGGATCCGCCGGCGCGCTCGGCCCTGGCCACGGGTGGCCTGGCCTTCGATGCACGGGTGGAGATCGAGTGTATCGCCGCGGCTCCCTAGTGTCCTGAGTCAGAAGCTCGTTGGGCACCGGCGTGACGCGGCGCCGCTGCGGCCAGGCGCGAGAACGCGGCGGAGCACCGCTGCGTCGAGGAGGAGCAGGCCGCGGGCGGAGGGACCGAGGGCGGGACGTGCAGGGTAGGTGAGTCGAGGCGGTCAGGGGATCGCCGACAAGGGTCGCGCGGGCCACGTGCGTGGCCGTGGCGCGGGGGGACGGACGACGATGACGACGACGAACGAGTTGAGGGCGGATCTGGACGGGATGCTCACCCGTTGCCTGTTCTGCCATGTGCCGCTGGAGAGGAACCTCCGGCTCACCCATCTGCCCCTTGGGCGCCGCATCGCCTACGATCCGGTGTCGGGCCGGTTGTGGGTGATCTGCGCGTCGTGCGGCCGTTGGAACCTCTGCCCCATCGAGGGCCGCGACGGTGCGCTCTACGAGCTGGAGCGCCTGGTGCACGACCGTGGACGCTCCCTGGCGCGGACGGCCAATGTGGCCCTCTACGACGCCGACGGGCTCACGGTGGTCCGCGTCGGCGCCGCGGAGCTGGTGGAGCGGGCCTGGTGGCGGTACGGCCGGGAGCTGCGGCGAAGGCAGGTCTCCCTGTCCAGCGCGCGCTCCACGCTGTCGGCCTACGCCGTCGGTGGGCTGGCGTGGGTGGGATCGTTGCTGGGCCTGGGCGACCCCGACCTGTCCATCGACTGGGAGGACACGCCCGTCGAGGACGTGCTGCGGTGGCGCAGGTTCGGTTGGGCGGCATGGCACGGCCGGGAGACCTGCCCCTACTGCCACAGCACCCTGCGGGCCCTCCGGTACGACCTCGGGTGGTGGGTGTATCCGCTGCGCGGCACCGACGGAAGGCTGTCCGTGGGCGTGCCTTGTCAGCGCTGTGATCCGTGGACGCCGGAAAAGGTCTACGCCCTGCACGGGGACGTGGCCGAGAACGTGCTCCGCCGCCTCCTGGCCTACCAGAACATCGCCGGCGCGTCCGAGCGGCGCATCACCGAAGCCGCCCGGGAGATCGAGCGGGCGGGGTCGGCAGGCGCGTTCACCGAGGCGCTGACGCAGCGCAGGTCCTCCCTCTGGAAGCTGGGGCCCGTGGGCACCATCGGCCTGGAGATCGCCCTCAACGAGTCGGCGGAGCGAAGGCTGCTGGAGATGGAGCTACGCGCGGTGGACTTCCTCTGGAAGCGGGAGGAGGAGCTGGCGCGGATCATCGACGAGGAGCTCACGCCCCGGCGCCTCCTGGAGGCCCACCTCCGGCACCTGCCCATCAAGCTGAGGGGGTCGGTCTCCCGGCTCAGCCAGGGCGGTCCGGCCTCCGGTCCTGAGCGGGCGCGGTGATCCGCTCCTTGGGCGCCGCGTCCAGCATCTTCTCGGTGAAGTCCTGTCGCTCCTCCATGAGCCGCAGCCGTTGGTCCATGGTCTCGAACAGCTCGCGGATGTGCCTGAGCTCCCGGGTGGTGCCCGAGTCCTTCTCCCTGGCGTAGGCCTCGAGGACGTCACCCAGCCTCTTGGAGATGGGCCGGAGCAGGATCACCCCTGCGATGGAAAGGATGAGCAGGATGGCGACCACCATGGGCGCTATGACTTCCCAATCCACGTCGGACTCCTGTGCTCGCGTTGTTGGGCCGGAGCGGGTGCTCGGCTCGATTCCGGTGCGGCCGAGGGCGGCCCCGGTATCCCACTACGCGTCGGGCACGCCCGACGTTTCGGCGTCCTCCGCTCGCGGTGCCGCGAGGCCGGCTTCCTCGATGACCGAGCGAAGCTCGTCACGCAGGGCGTTGTGGCGCTCGATGGTCTCCCGGCAGGACGCCTCGGAGGTCCGGAGCCGTTGGGCGCGCTCCTCCCATGCCGCCACCGAGTCGTTGTAGCTGTCGAAGGACTCCATGTAGGCGTCGTACTCGGCTTCGGGCACGCCACGGCTGTCCAGGGCCTCGAAGCTGTCCACGCGCGCCCTCAGGGACTGGATGACCTCGTCGAACTCCCGGAGGCGGGCCTCGGAGTTGAGGAGGCCACCCTGGCACCGGTCGGCGGCGGCGCGGGCCTGGAAGAGCTCTCCCCGGAGGCGGTTCACCTCCGCGGTGACGCGCCGACGCTCCACGAGCCGGGTCACGCCGAGGAGCAGCAGGGCCGCCGCGGAGAGCGACAGCAGGACGGGAAGGGCCGCGCGGAGCTTGGGACTCACCGGGTGGGGGCGGTTCGGGGATTCAGGAGCGGTCGCCGCGGTGGCGCAAGGATCCGCGGTGCGTCGGCGTGCGCGTCACGGGTCGACGGTTAAGCCGAACATCATGCCGGCGGAGAGGTGCTCGGCGATGTGGCAGTGGATCATCCAGTCGCCAGGGTTGGACATCTCCACCAGGAAGTCCGCCGTGCTGCCCACGGGAACGATGGCCGTGTCCTTCCAGACCAGATTCTCCTGCGCCACCCCGTCCACCGAGAGCACCAGGAAGCGCTGTCCGTGGATATGGATGGGATGGTTCATGGGATGGAAGGACTCGGGGTCGTTGAAGACCCGGATCTTCACCACGTCCCCGACCCGGAACCGCCAGTCGATGTCCTCGTTCTCCGCGCCCGTCTCCCGGTCGCGGAGGATCCACGTCACCTGCTCTCCGGTGGAGAGCCAGTTCATCATGGGCATCCCGTCGTTCCATTCGATAGGCGGAAAGTACAGCGTATCCGCTTCCATGGAGAGCATGATGGAGTTGTGGAGGTCGCGGACGCGGACGTCGGTCTCGAGCTCGTGGTCCGGGGCTCGCTGGAACCACTGCCGGAAGCCGTCGATCTCGTCCTGCACCGTGTCGTGCTCGCGGAGCGTGTCGAAGGCCCGGGAGATGGCCGGGTCCGCCGGCTCGTCGGTGACGGTCACCGAGGACAGGGTGTCCACGTGGGGGTAGAACTCGCCCCTGAAGTGGTTGATGGCCTGGATGGTGTTGGAGATGGCCACTTCTCCCGGCTCGTCGAACCGCACGTCCACCACGTAACGCTCGGCGGGCGCGATGACCACGGAGGGCACCCACTGCTCGCGCTCGTAGCGTCCGATGTCCGACGCCACGATCTTCACCCGCGCGTTGCCGAACGTGACGTTGAAGGTCCGGGAGTTGGCGACGTTGGTGAGGAAGAACCGCACCACTTCCCCTCGACGGACGGTCATGCGGTGGTCGGTCTCGCCGTTCACCATCATGACGTTCCCGAACCGCCCCATGAGGGCGTGGGTGGGCGCGCTGTCGCCCCACGGGATGGCCCCCTGCTCGTCGATGAGCATGTCGTCCAGGACGAAGACCTCTTCCCGGTGTGCGGGGCCGTAGTACTCCGGGTCCGGGGACGTGACGTGGAGGTTGCCGAAGAGCCCCAGGTCCTGCTGCACGTCCTCGCGCACGTGGGGGTGGTACCAGAACATGCCCGCGTCCGGGACGTGGATCTGGTACGTGAAGCTCTCGCCCCGCTCGATGGGGTCCTGGGTGACGCCCGGGACGCCGTCGTACCGGTTGTCCAGGCGGATCCCGTGCCAGTGGATGGTGGTGGGCGCCTGGATGTCGTTGGTCACCCGGACGATGATGGTAGCGTCCTTGGGCGCCTGGATGAGCGGCCCCGGATACTGCTCGTTGTAGCCGTACATCACCATCTCGTGCCCGTCGATGGAACGGCGCACCATGGAGACGGAGATGTCCAGGGTGTCGCCGTCCGCCATGGCCACCACTTCCGAGGGTCGTGCCGCGGGAAGCATGGAGGGATCCATGCCCATGCCGGGCATGAAGGCGCCCACCACCGGGACGGCTTCGGCGAGTCCGGGCAGCATGGGCATGTTGGGATCCATGGGCACCATGCGCCAACCCCCCTCCATGGTCATGCCATGCATGGCGTGCATGTCGTGCCCTTCGTGCTGCGCCGCCGCCGGGGCTGCGAGGGTGACCACCGCCAGCCCCGCCAGCACGGAAACACGAAGCACGCGTCCCACGTCAGCCACCGAATCCGTAGGAGGTGCAGTTCTCCTGCTGGAGCGCCCCGTGACCCAGCATGGTGTGCATGGCGCCGCTCCGCGACATCCCCCGGAAGACGATGGGTCCGGCCCACGTCTCCGCGTCGGCGTCGTCGGCGGGCTCCAGGGTGACCACCACCAGGAACTTGTTCCAGGAGACCGGGCCGCTGGCCCGCATGTGCTCGTCCAGGGGGCCGATCCTCTGAACCAGGTCCAGGTCCGACGTGGTGACCCAGGCCACGAGCCGACCGTCCCGGGGGGCGCGCATGTTGTCGATGGCCACGTCCACCTGATACACGTAGCTCCCGTCCGGGCCCATGGCCACGGGGAAGGGGGACGTGGAGGGCACCGAGATCTCCGCCCGGCCGCGGGCGTAGCCCGTTCCGGGGATGTTCTGGGTGGCCGCCAGCGGGAAGGCGTAGTACTCGGGGCCCTGGGCCACGAGGCAGATCCCGGGCGCGTGCGCGTCCGCACCTGCCGGTGGTGTTGGCGCGTGGCCGAGTGCCCCGAGCCAGACGGCGGCGAGGAAGAGGCTGGTTTCCATGACGACGTGTTCCTGCTGCGGTATTCCGGACGGGCGTGACGCGGAAGCGAGCGGCTCCGGCGGTCGCGGGCTGTTACCCGCGATCCATGCAAAGGAGCCTACGCCGCCACCGGTGCTCGAACAAGCGGCCGCACCCCGTACCGTCCCGCTGGACAACGACGGCTCCACGCGCTTGGTTGGGCATCGTCTCCCCATCTTGGTGGGGTTTCGACCACCCGGAACGGAGGAACCGCATGTCAGGAGTCCCGGATCGGCCGGCCCACGCGCGGGTCTTCGCCGAAGGTCTGCCCACGCCCATCGGCCCG
>CAYGKI010000092.1:0-10184 GCA_964350235.1 uncultured Gemmatimonadaceae bacterium
CTGGAGCTCGCATACGCACCGCTCCCCTTCATTGAGGAGTTGAAGGATGGCGAGGCGCGTCTCCTCGGCCACGGCCTGGAACCGCTGCAGGAGGAGCTCTGGAGAAAGAGTGGCCTTGGACATGGACGAAGGTTGTATCAATCGGCGTTGATGTGTCAACCCCGGCCCGGCATCGGGCCCGGTGATCCCACATCGCCACCGGATGATGTATGCTGCGGCCAGGTATCGGCACGGGATCAACAACGGAGGAGGGGTGGATGCGGACCCAGTACTACGGGGCATCGAGCCTGGACGGCTTCATCGCCGACGAGAACCACGAGCTGGATTGGCTCATGCAGGGTCACGAGGACGGTCCCCCGCCCGAGAGCAGCTACGCGGACTTCATCCGGGACGTGGGCGCCCTGGCCATGGGCTCCACCACGTACGAATGGGTCGTGCGCCATCTGGGTGAGGGCGTGGACGGGGGGCAGGGCGCCGGTGTCTGGCCGTACGAGCAGCCGTGCTGGGTCTTCACCAGCCGAGCGCTGGAGCCGCACCCCGGTGCCGACGTGCGGTTCGTGGAGGGCGACGTCCGCCCCGTCCACGAGGAGATGGTCGAGGCCGCCGGAGGGAAGAACGTCTGGGTGGTGGGTGGCGGAGACCTGGCAGGTCAGTTCCACGATCACGGGCTCCGGGACGAGCTCATCATCCAGATCGCGCCGGTCACCCTCGGGAAGGGCGCTCCGCTCCTTCCCAGGCGCATCGCGTTCCCTCCGCTGCGGCTCACCTCGTCGCGCGTCTACGGGGAGATGGTGGAGGTTCGATACGAGATCGTGCGGAGATGAGGCCGGTCTGCCTCGAATAGAAAACGGGCCGCCCCGGTGAAACCGGAGCGGCCCGTCGAAATCACCTTCGCAGGGAAGGGTTACAGCTGGACGACGTTCTCCGCCGCCGGGCCCTTGGCACCGTCCACGATGTCGAACTCGACGGTGGCGCCTTCGGCGAGGGTCTTGAACCCGTCGGCCTGGATGGCGCTGTGATGGACGAAGCAGTCCTTGCTACCGTCCTCGGGCTGGATGAACCCGAAACCCTTCTGATCGTTGAACCACTTCACGGTTCCCTTGGTACGCATGATGCGCTCCTTGGTTGTGCGAGTCGGAGCCGCATGAATCCATACATACCCGACCTGCTATGTTGCGCGGATCCTTCCGCGCGAGCGTGACCCGAATCGGCCACATGTCAAGAAGGCGAGGGACCCCAGAACAGGCCCTCGCCTTCCCAGTCTCCGGCTCGGCCATCGACCGAGCGCTCTCCAAGATCGTAGAACGTGCGGGTAACGTCAACGATTCGGACGTGCGGGAGACTGTGGGCGCCGGGTCGGCGCCCACAGCGCCCTCAAATGGAGCACCATGAAGGGGGCATAATCCCTCGACGCGGGATAGTACACCGCCTGTCAGCGGTCGGGACCCAGACGGATCTCGCCGTTTCGGTTCATTCCCGAGCCTCCGTCGCTGCCGGCGTCGTCCACGAACCCGTATGCGGTCCGTCCGTCGGCGCCACGCACCACGGACCCTCGAATCCACTGGGCGTTCACATCGGATACCGCCGGGCGGGCGGGGCTCCAGATCCCCGTCCGCTCGCTGAAGGTGTGCCAGAGGTCGCGGGTCTCTTCGTCGATGAAGAGCACGTGGATGGCATCCTCGTGGACCACGACGTCCGCTCCGACTTGATCCGAGTCGGACCCGTTCTGCACCACGCCGCGCTCCGTCACGCGGGCCTCGGGGCCGATGGCTCCGTCGGCGCCGACACGCCGCTCCCGCAGGCTGCCGTCCGCCAGCCGGTACAAGACGGCGACCGTCCCGGTCCCGGGCAGGAAGCCCAGCGGCGCCACGGCACCGAACTCTTCCTCGGTCACGCCCACGCCCTGGGCCACCACCTGCGGGTCGGACAACTGGCCGTCGGGAGCCAAGGCGGCGTAACGGACTTCGCGACCGCCGAGGTCTCCGCTGGTGTACGCCAAGTGGACGGTGTCGTCGTCTCCCACGACGGCCATCACGCCGGAGGCCACCCGGCCGGGATCCCCGGAGATACGGAGCGCGTCACCCCATCCGCCCGCGGGTGTGCGCACCCTGAGCTCCAGGCCCAGGGAGTCGCCGTACGCCGCAACCAGGCTGCCGTCGCTCCGGGCCGCCAGGGCGGCCACCTGGACCGGGGGCTCCGAGTGGGTGGTCACCAGCTCGTCCCGGAGGTCCCAGCTGCCGGCGTCGCCGAGGTCGTCCGGAGCGTCGGGCGCGTCCGGGGTGCGGAACGCGTGCAGGTACACGGCCTCGGAGATCTGGTGCAGGAGGTAGATCCGGCCCTGGTGGAACGCGGTGGCGAAGCCCTCCAGGTCGTCGGTGGCGGGGCGGTGCGCGCCGTCCACCTCCTCCCAGTGCCGTCCCCCGTCGGACGAGCGCATCATCATGAGGACGTTGAACGTCTCCGCGGGCTCCATGGGGAAGTAGAGGCTCCCGTCTCCCGTCTGCCACGGGCCCAGCACCCCCGGCGTCTCCGCGTACGTGCCGCCGAGGAGTCCTTCGGGGATCTCCAGCACGACACGGGCGAAAGGACGCCCGTCCGGGGGAAGCACCGGGTGGCCACGACCGTCCACCATCCGGAGCTCGAAGACATCCCCGTCCTCGTTGGTCACGGCACCGTCGGCCCACCGCCGGATCACCACCGGCCATACCCACTCGCCGTGCGCCAACGGCGGAGCCTCTCCGACCGGTGAGGAGGGCCAGGGGCCGCTCAAGCTGTCCAGCGAGATCGCGGTGGCGGCCAGGAAGGGGGTCGCGGAGCCGTCCAGCACGTCGTTGGTCGGAGCCTCCACGTCGCCGGGCACCGCCGAGCCGGACACGATGCTCACCCGCGGGGTGGAGATCTCGTCCGGATAGGGGAAGTCACGGGCCAGGACCGGCTCCCAGGCTCCGCCGTTCCTGCGAACCTGGAGCCCGAAGCGAGCCTCGGGTCCCGGAACTCCCTCCACCTCCATGCGGACCGCGAAAGGGTGATCGGCCAGGACCACGATGGCCTCGCTGGGGGCGGAGGCGACCGTACCCGATCCGGCCTCCGTCACCGCCGCGCCTTCCACGCGGAAAGACGTCTGGACGAAGGGAGAGGGAGACTCTGCCGCTCCGGCCCCGCTTCCGCCGTCGTCCTGGGAGGCGCAGGAGGGGAGGAGGAGGACGGGAGCGAGGAGAGACCAGGCGGGGACGACGGGCACTGAGAGGCGCAACGGACGACTCCGTCAGCGGGGGCGGGCCGGTGGACGTCTGGGACGTTCGGACACGCGCGCCACGACCCGGCGAGCGACGGGTCACAGTCTCGTGACATCCGGGGGGCTGGCCCCGGACACGCACCCCCCGCCGGTCACTCGAAGATGTAGGCGATCACCTCCGCGGCCTGATCGAGTGTCTCGACGGTGACGGATGCGAAGGCGTCCAGATCCTTGAGCGCATGGAGGTGCTCCGGGTCGCGTACGAGAATCACGGGCACATCCAGGGCGGCGGCGGCCCCGGCGTCGGCGGCCGTGTTCCACTGCTTGTATCTGGGACCGAAGTAGGCGATGCACAGATCGGCGCGGGCCAGCTGAACGCGCCGCCGGAGGTTGTTGATCTGGCCACCCAGAAGGTCGCGGTACCGGGCATTGGGCTGCTCGCCCAGCACGTCCTCGCCCACGGCGTCGCTCCGGTCGTGGATCTCCTGGGGGCCGACGTACTCGATGTCGGCGTCGATGTTCTTCCGGGCCACCTTCGCGCGTAGCTCGTCGCGCCAGGGCGCATGGATCTCACCGGCGAGGTAGATGGTCAGGTCGTTCATGGGACTCCTGGTGTCTCTGGTGCCGAGGATTGTGTGCGGGACGGACGAGCCGAGCGTGGCCCGCCCGTCCTGGCTGGTCCTAGCCTAACATGCCCCGCGGGACCGCGGGCTGAGACGCGCCGGCGACGGGCCCTGGTCTACAGGCATCCGGGTCTCCTCACCCCACGCGCGTGGCCATCAACGCCGCGTCCAGGTCCTCCCAGATATCCTCCACGTCTTCGCAACCCACGCTGAAGCGGATGAGGGACGGTGGAATCCGCTCCTGCCCCTCGATGACGGCTCTTCGCTCCATGGTCGACTCCACGCCACCCAGGCTGGTGGCATGATGGATGAGCTCGAGGCGCTGGCAGACCTCGCTGGCGCGCTCTCCCGGGCCCGTGGGGTCGAAGGAGATCAGGGCGCCGAAGTCCTTCATGAAGGAAGCGGCGGCCCGATGCGTGGGATGGTGCTCCAGGCCCGGGTACCGCACGAGGGCTACCTCGGGGTGGGCGTCCAGACGCCGGGCCAGCTCGCGGGCATTGTCCTGCGCGCGCTCCATCCTCATGGACAGCGTGCGGATCCCGCGAAGGGTCAGGAACGCCTCCATGCCGCCGATGGTGCCCCCGTAGAGCAGACGCCGACGGTGGAACTCCTCGTGGAGGGTCGGATCGCGGGTGACCAGGGCACCCGCCAGGAGATCCGAATGTCCGCCCATGAACTTGGTCGCCGAATGCATGACCACGTCCGCTCCGTAGTCCAGCGGTTGCTGGTTGAGCGGCGTGGCGAAGGTGCTGTCCACCGCCACCAAGGTCCCGTCCTTGCGCGCCGCGCCGCAGATGGCCGGGAGGTCGGAAACCGCGATGAGGGGGTTCGAAGGGGACTCGAGCCACAGCAGATCCGCGGTCCGGGCGGCGGCGACCCATGCGTCGGTGTCCGCCGGGTCCAGGCGCGTCGCCGTCCAACGTCCCTGGGCGATCCCCTCGTCCACCAGGCCCTCGACGCCGTGATAAGGATCCGACGGGACGACCACGTGTCCGCCTGTGGGAACCCGATGGAGCACGGCGGCCGCCGCGGCCATGCCCGACGAGAACACCAGAGCGCGTCCGCCTTCGAGACCCCCGATCACGTCCTCCAGCGCCAGGCTCGTGGTGGTGCCGTCGGATCGGGAGTAGACCCGCTCGGTGGGGAGGTAGTAGTTGGAGGCGAACTGCGGCGCGACGTTGAGAGGCGCCCCCGGAGTGCGGTTCCGTCCTGCGGCCACCACCCAGGTGGCTCGATTTCTGTCGTGCATGTCGCTCACGCTCATGGAGTGGGGAAGGGCAGGTACGGTACGGAGACGGCCCTCCCGAGGCGAGAGGGGCGGTCCTGCGCGATCTAGCTGCTCTGGCTCGGCGCTCGCGCGGACCGGACCAGCCACGTGGCGACCAGAAGCCAAGCGGAGATCCGAAGGGTCCAGGCCGCCCCCGTGCCCAGGCTCCAGGCCGCGGCCCACCCATCGGCGGTGAGGCCGTAGAACGCGGCTGCGGACAGGGCCGCGGAGATGCGCGTAGTATTCCGCCAGTCCCAACGCCGGCGAGTCGCCCAGGCGCGCAGCACGAGGGTCGTCACGACGGCGCATGCCGCCACCGTGCCATAGGCCGCCGCCACGGTGGTCCAGGCCGTCCATGCCGGGCTCGCCGCGCCGCGTGCCATGGTGACGAGCCAGTACCCCACCACCAGGCCGGGAAACGACGTGGTGAAGATGCCGAAGGGGGTGCCGAGCCAATCGTCGGACCTCCTGGCCTGGCCCAGGAGCTGGGCGATGGACTTGCGTGGGGTCAGGTCGATGCAGGCGCCCGGGGTGCAGCTTACGCACGCGCCACATCGGCCGTTCTCCACGTCCAGGAGCGGGCGCTGCCCGTAGAGGCGCTCCACGGGGAGCATGGGACAGAACGCGTTGCAGAATCCCGACTTCCAGCGGAACAGCAGGCCGCCCGCGAGCGCGAGCACCACGCCGAGCAGCGCCACGCCCAGCACGGCCGTCGCGGACCCGTCGAAGAGGACCGCGCGCAGGGGGACGAGGAGAGCGAACGCGAGCATCCCCAGCGCGGAGGCCTTCTCGGACCAGGCCGGTGAAGGCTTCCTGAGCGCGCCCACCCGACTGACCGCGGTTTCCAACGAGGCGAAGGGACAGACGTTACGCCACAGGCGCGGCGCCGCGAGAAAGACCAGGGGCAGGCTGGGAATCAATCCGAACCAGAGGACCCGCAAGGCCAAGTCCGGGCGGGTGAGGAGGCCGAAGAGGAGGACCGCCAGACCCAGGAGCCCCATGGATTGAGCGACCCGCCACCCGGTGTGGGTAGGTGGGGGGAGGGCCGCGCGCTCCGTCGTCATCCGCCGCATCTCTCGTCTAGAGCACTCAAGGGACCCCGGAAGTTGGGCATGGCGAGCCGGACCGCAAGCGCACGGACCCGGGCCCGGCCATGGGCCACCCTGGCCGAGGGCCGGCCCCGGCTGTCCGGCGAAGCGCAGCGGTGTTATAGTCACGTTGCATTCAATATCTCCGGGAGGGGGGTGGGACGATGGGGAAGCAGAGCCCAGGGGAGTTCGAGCTGTTGGTGCTGCTGGCCGTGTTGCGATTGGACCAGGACGAAGCCTACGCCGTAGGGATCGTCGACGAGATCCGGGCCAGGACGGGACGCAAGGTTCGTCGCCCCGCGGTGTACACCGCGCTTCGCCGGCTCGAGGACAAGGGGTGGGTGGAGAGTTGGATGGGCGAGCCTCGCGCCGAGCGGGGTGGCAAGGCGCGCCGACTGGTCCGCGTGACCGCTTCCGGCGCGCAAGCCGTGCGTGAGGCGAGGAACGCGCTCCAGGCCATGTGGTCCGATGTCTCGGTCCTGGAGGGTGGGGTATGAAGCCGCCGGGACTGCCGCCACTGCTTGCGGCGGTCATACGGTTCCTCACGCCCAGAGCGAGACAGGACGAGATCCTGGGAGACCTCCAGGAGTCCCACGGTCGGCGATCGGGTTCTGGAGCGGCCATCGCGACGTGGATGGAGGGCTTGGGCCTGCTGCCCCATCTCCTGCTCGAGGGATGCTTCCAGGCGGCGGCGTCCGCACGGAGTGCCGCCAGCGGTCCGGCGGCCCGCCTGGCCCTGAGGGCCAACCTTCGCCACCCCCTCCTCAGCCTCACCGCGCTCCTGGCACTGGCGGTGGGCACCGGACTGGCCCTGTGCGGGCACCTGCTCCTGGATGCCGTGCTACGGAGCGAGCTCGACGTGGAATTCGGGGACCGGTTCGTGATGATCGAGCCGCTCCCCGAGCGCCGCGGCAGCGTGCCCGTCCAGGTGGACGGAGACCTGGTCGCGGCCCTCCGTGACGGCGTTCCCGAGCTCGCTTACCTGGGCGCCAGCCAGGGCACGGAGGGCAATCTGTTCGATGACGAGGGAGGCGTGACTCCGGTCCGGATCGCGGCCATCACGCCCACCGCGTTCGCCCATCTTCCCATGGAACCGCTCCACGGGCGCGTGCTGGGGTCGGCCGACGGAGGGGCGGCGGCGGACCTGGTGGCCTTGGCTTCCGCCGATTTCTTCCGAAGCCGCTTGGGGGGCGATCCGTCGTGGATCGGACGGTCCATCCGGGTGGGGTCCGACTCCTGGACCCTGGTGGGTGTGGCTCCGGACGACTTCCGTTTCCCGTCGGCCCCGGATCTGTGGCTCCCCCTCGAAGAGGCTCGTCTCACCCTCGCCGGGCGACCTGGGGACCGGCGGATGTTCGGTGTGCTGGCCGCCGGAGCCTCCGCCGAGGTCCTGGAGCGCCGGCTGCAGTCGGTAGTGGACGGCTACCGGGGCGGTGACGCCACCGTGGGTGGTACGAACATGGAGGTCTACGGCTTCACCGACGTGCTGCGGGGCTCGACGGTGGCCGAGGTCACGTTTCGCGGCCTCACGGTGGTCCTCGTGCTCATCCTCCTGGTCATTGCCGGGAACGTGGCGAACCTGATGACGGCCAGGAACGCGGCGCGTCGGGAGGACATCTCCATCCGGCGGGCGCTGGGGGCCGGACGAGGGCAGATCGTCACCCAGCTGTCCCTGGAAGCCCTGGCCATCTCGTCGGTCGCCACGGCCGTGGGCGCATGGGGTGCCGCCAGGCTCATGGCCCACTTCCGCGCCATCAGCACCGAGATGCCCTACTGGGTGGATTTCGGGCTCGGATTGCGGGGAGCGGGGCTCGCGGTCTTGCTGGCGCTGATGACCACGCTGGTGGGCGGGACCATCCCGGCGCTCCGCGCCACGCGCGAGCCAGCCGGCGTCCCGGGCGCGGGCCGGGAAGGACAGGGGAGCAGGGCGTTCGGCGCCGCGTCGTCCTTCATGATCGCGGCACAGATCTCCGTATCGGGAGCGCTCCTGCTGGCCGCCCTGCTCGGCGCGCAGGGTCTGGATGCGTATGCCGACGCCCGCTCGACGGTGGGGCAGGCCGAAGTGGTGACGGCCCAGCTGGCGTTCGCGGACGGAATGGGAGGATCACGGGAGGCCGCGGACACCCTGCGCGCGTTGACGCGCCGCCTGGCCGCCGATCCCGGGGTCTTCTCCGCCGGCGTGACCGACGCGCTTCCCGGCCGGCTCATGCCGCCTCGCCCGGTGGAAGTGGAGCAGGTCGGCGCCGAGCCGGTACGCATACGCGCGAGCGTGGTGCACGCAGGGGAAGGTTATGTCGAGACGATCACCCGCGTCATCCAGGGCCGATCGTTCTTGGAGGAGGATCTGGCACGGGGTGCGCTGCCGGTGGCCGTGGTGAGCGCTTCTTTTCCGGGGGCCGGAGGCGTCGGCGCGAATGTGCTGGGTCGCCGCATCAGGACGGTCCTTCCATCCGGCGATCCCGGCCCATGGGCGGAGGTCGTGGGGGTCGTGGCCGATGCCGATGGCGCGCCGGAGGCCGGGCCGGACGCTCCCTCCATCTACCTGCCGCTCATCATGTCGCCGTGGGTATACCTGGCCGCTCGACCCCACGGCGATCCTGCCGCGTTCGCATCCGCACTTCCCGGCAACGTCGCCCGGGAGCGGTCGGACGTTCTTACCCGGCGCGTGGCGACGCTCGCCGCGGTAGGGGACGAGGATCGTGCGTTCATGACCGCCCTGGCCTCGGCCCTGTTCGGGCTCGGCGCGGTGGCGCTGCTCCTGTCCGCGGCGGGGCTCTTCGCGGTGACCTCGCTCTCCGCATCGCGGCGGACCCGGGAGATCGGGGTCCGTGTGGCTCTCGGGGCGACGCGCTCGGGCATCGTCCATGTGGTCGGGGGACGATCCGCGCGTGCGCTCCTGGCCGGCGCTGCCGGTGCGGCGCTGCTGGGGACGGCTCTGCTCCAGGTCCGGAGGCTCTTCCTGTTTCCGGTTCCAGACCCGGGCGTGATGCTCTACGCCGGTGTTCTGGGCCTCCTCCTGCTGGCGGGCGCCGGTGCGACGGCTTTGCCCCTGCGCCGCGCGCTTGCCATCGGTCCGGGGGACGCGCTGCGGGCAGAATAGCGCATGGGTCAGCCCGATCCGCCCGGATTCCGCAATGCCGGGTCCAGGGGGCCGCGACCCAACGCCTCGCTCCTCCGGTTCAGCTCCTGCCAGTAGCCCTCGTCCCGATAGAGGGCGGGCGAGGGCTCGACGAAGCTGCGCTCGTCCTCGCCCCACAGGATGACGGCGTCCACCAGGTCTCCCAGGACGAGGCCCGGGTAGACGTCCGAGGGGGTACCGTCCTGGTCGCGAAGGGGGAGGACGGCGTTGGCGGACAGCGCGGCCAGGCCCGGGTCGTCCAGGACCCGGTGCAGCCCGACCCTGGTTCGCAGTGGCTCCAGTCCCAGCTCGTCCACGCGGGCCATGGACTGGATCACGTACGTCGCACCGGGATGCCTTAGCTCGAGCCAGGCCACGGGCGTGATCTCCCCGACGGGGATCCCGTTCCTGTTCCGTCGGGCCCGGGGGCGCCGATGAACGTGGAGCCCCCCGGCCAGGAACAGCGCCCGACGCCCGGGGAGCAGGGACTCACGGCGAATCACCTCCGCCA
The DNA here is from genome assembly GCA_964350235.1 of uncultured Gemmatimonadaceae bacterium. Classification (GTDB taxonomy): domain Bacteria; phylum Gemmatimonadota; class Gemmatimonadetes; order Longimicrobiales; family Gaopeijiaceae; genus JAWLHJ01. The sequence goes on from CAYGKI010000092.1 coordinate 9,843, forward strand.
TGGACCCGGCCCGGTCGAAGTGGGGCGCCAGGTCGGACAGCGCCTCCACGTCGTTCCACTCCACGGGTGAGTCCGCGAGGAGGACACGGTATCCGCCCCCCGCGGGCAGGGCGGCGTTGATCCTCCGGACCTCCCGAAAGAATCGCTCGTAGACCGGCGCGTCCCATACCGTGTTGGGTGATACCACCGTGTTCCGCCAGGCCATGGCCACCGAGTCCCACGGAAGGTCTTCGCCGGCCAGGTATCGATCCATGACGGGCTGGTAGAGGGCGTTGCCCCACTCCACCGCGATATCGTCGATGAGCTTCGGGGCCTCGGCGTGCTCCAGGAGCTCCAGGATGA
>CAYGKI010000093.1:0-9525 GCA_964350235.1 uncultured Gemmatimonadaceae bacterium
TGCGCTCGAACGGGGGAGGGCTCCCCGACCGAGGGAGAGCTCTTCCGGATCCTGTGATGGACCGAAGCCCCGGCGGCGATCGACGGTCCTGCCGCATTCGCGAGGTGCTCGGCGATAGAGCTTTCCGGTCCCGCCCCATATTCTCGTCTTTCTCTACTCGGCGGATGATGTGGAGGTGGTGCGTATCCTTCACGGCCGGTGGGACGTGGAAGCCGCCATCGTTGAGCAGTTCTTGCCATGCCTGAAGACCTCCTCGGCTCGTCGAGCCGCTACCAACCCAGGATCGATCGTGTCGTCCGGCACGTCCGTGAGAATCCGGCGGGCGATCTCTCGCTGAACGCCCTCGCGGCGATCGCCCACTTCTCTCCGTTCCACTTCCATCGGCTCTTCAAGTCGGCCGTCGGAGAGACGCTGAACCACTTCGTCCAGCGCACCCGGGTGGAGTACGCGGTGCGGCTGGTGGCCTCGGCGCCCGATCGGACCCTCACCGGCATCGCTCTCGACGCGGGCTTTTCGGCGCTGGCTCCTTTCTCGCGCGCGTTCAAGGAGGTGTACGGCATCGCGCCCAGCCGCTGGGATCGCCGCACCCGCCTGCAGGAGCGCAAGATTCATCAAGCGGACGCCGACTTCCCCGTCTACACTGAGGAGGAGTTCCGGGAAATGGAGTCCCGGTTTCCGGTCCGAATCACTCGGGAGCCGGCTATTCGCGTGGCGTACGTCGGCACCCTCGACTCCTACGCGGAAGGCGCGTTTCAGCGAACCTACGATGCGCTCATGGCCTGGGTGGAAAGCACGAACCGGAGTGGCGGACGCGTCTTCGCCCTCTCGTACGACGACCCCGATGTCACCCCGCCGGAGAAGTGCCGGCTCGATGTGGCCTGCGAGATCCACGACGAGGTGGAGCCCGGTGCGCCGGTGTCGGTCCGGACACTGCCGCCGATGCGGGTGGCGCGCGCACACTGCGTCGGGGACTTCATCCGGGTCCACGAGGTGTGGGAGTACCTCTACCGCTGGTGGCTTCCGCGCAGCCGTTGGGAGCCCGACGATCTGCCGAGCCTGGAGTACTTCCGGACCCAGCCCGCCGACTGGTGGCGCGATCAGCGCGTCGACCTCGAGGCGTGGATTCCCGTGCGACCGCTCCGCTCGATATAGACGATGACATGACCCCGACCTCACCTCGATTCCGCCGCGGCCGCACCCTCGGTCTGGTCGTCCTGCTGCTCTCGGCAGGGGCGACCCTCGGTGCGCACTTTCCACAGGAGAACGACATGGATCTCGGCACCTTCTCGATCAGTCTCGCCGTCGCCGACATCGCCGCGTCCCGCGCCTTCTACGAGGCGATGGGCTTCGAGGTGTTCGATGGCGATCAGGCGCAGAACTGGCTCATGCTGCGGAACGGCGACGCCAAGATCGGGCTCTTCCAAGGCATGTTCGACGCCAACGTCGTCACCTTCAATCCGCCCGACGTCCGCGCGGTGCAGAAGGCCATGAAGGCGGCCGGGCTGGAGTTCGTGCAGGAGGCCGACGAATCGACGACCGGTCCGGCGAGCGCCACCCTCTTCGACCCGGACGGGAACCCGGTGCTGCTGGACCAGCACGGGAGATGACCAGGCACACCCCCATCGGCAAGCGTGCCGCCGCGGTTCTTCGCCCTCGGCTTCGACGCCACCTCCGTGCTCGGCATCCTCATCGTTCCGCGCCACTACCGACTCAGTGCGCCGCCATCAGCAGCGGGAAACGCGCGCCCGGGCGGTAGCCCATGCTCGAGTACAGCGAGTAGCCCGCTTCGGAGGCGTGAAGCGTCGTGCGAGTCAGTCCGGTTGCCTCGCTGCACGCGGAGATCGCCCGGCGCATGGCGGCTTCCGCGTACCCGCGGCGCTGGTGGTCGGGGTGGGTAGCCACCCACCCGACGTAGACCGTCTTCCGCACCGGCAGCGCGGCAGCGCAGGAAACCGGTTCACCCGACGCGTACCCAACGATCCCGTGCATGTGAGACCCGGAGTAGTCGAGTTCCGACACGATCTCGAACAGCTCCTCCGGCATGCCGTAGGCCGCCGCGTTGAGACGGGTGAGATCACGGACGGTCTCGGGATCGTCCGCGATCCGCAGCTCGATGTCGGGCAGGGGGCGCACCGGCTCGGCAAGAGCGTCGGCCGCCATGCCGGTCGACAGGATCCCCGCACCCAGGCCGACCTCGGCGGCAATCTCCTGCCAGCCATCCGGAAGCCACGGTTCGCACACGGGAAAGAGCGTGCCGTGCTCGCGGGGCGCGGCGTCGAGGGCTCGTCGGAGCCAGCCACGAAAGGCGTCGGGCGTCTCGAGCTCCTCGGTCTGGAAGACGCAGTTCAGGAAGGGGAGCGGGACGTTGCCGAGGGCGGCGACCAGGTCATTGGAGCGGGTGATGTCGTGCCCTGGGACCTGGCGAACCCAGTCGGCCCAGGCGTCGACGAAGAGGTCGGTGTACGTACGAGCATCGAGCATGACTCAGCGGGGCGAGAGGAGAGGGACCTCTTCTTACGGAAGGAGGAGCCCGCGATGACACAGCTCCGAGCGTCAGGCCGATCAGTCCTCCCTCAGCGCCGAGGCCGGTCGCGCGCGCACGGCCGCCCTCGTCGGGAGAACGGCTGCGACGCCGCCGGCGACGAGAAGGGCCGAGGCGACGGCAGCGAGAGCGGCAACGTGGGTCAGCGACGCCCCGAACACTGCCCTGCGCAGGGCACCGTCGAGAAGGATGGTCGCCACTAGACCGGCCGCCACCCCACCCCCCACCATTCCCGCGACCCGACGGAGGATCATGCCCGCCACGGCGGTGCCGTCGGCCCCTAGAGCCATGTGCACGGCCAGTTCCCGGCGACGGTTGCGTACGTCCTGAGTGACGATGCTGAAGACTCCGGCGACCGAGATGAGCAGCGCCAAAGCCGCGAAGCCGGTGGTCAGCACGCCGGTTGTCCGCTCGCGCCACGTCTGGTCCCGCAGTCGGGCATCTACCCGTACGGGCGCGGTGACGGGCAGCGTCGGATCGAGGTCGGCGAGCAGCGCCGGCACGTCGGGGGAGGCCGAGTCGCCCAACCCGTCGCGCACCGTGATCTGGAGACGTGGCGGACTTTCGGGCGGGACCTGAAGAATGGGAATGAAGATGTGCTCCGGAGCCGCGAGGTCGGGCGTGCGAGACCAGCCGGCGAAACGCACGTCGTCCACCACGCCCACGACTTCCCGGACCAGGGAATCGGACCCCATGCGGAGTCCCCGTCCCACCGCATCGCCGTTCGGCCAGAAGCGACGCGCGAGAGCCCGGGTGACGACGGCCACCGGTCGGCCGGCTTCATCGTCGGATGGGCGCAGCCAACGACCCTCGGAGAGCCGTCCCCCCGTGACCTCGAGCCAGGACGGCGAGACGAGATGGTAGGAGATGAGGTGTCGGGCGTCGGGATCCGCGGCGGCCCCGCTCTCCATGGAGAAGTAGTATCCGAAGAGTTCACCGGCCGGCACACCTCCCGGGCCGGATACGGCGACCCGGTTCCCCCATCGGCTTCCGGCCTCGCGAACGAAGGCGCGAACCGTCTCGTCTCGCAGACTGTCCGCCTCGTACCGGGCGCCGAGAAGGTCCACTCGGTGAGCCATCAGTCCGTCGGGATCGAACCCCAGGTCCTGACGCTGCAGCTCCTCGAGGTGCCGGGCCAGCGACAGCGAACTGATCGTGAGCACGAAGGCGATGGCCACCTGCCCCGCTACGAGAACCCTGCGGGTCGTCGACCACACCCTCGAACCCCCGGCACCGCGAGCGCCCCGAAGTGCACTGAAGCTCAACCGGCGGAGGGGGGCCGCCGATGCGGCAGCCACCGCCGCCCACGCCACTGTCGCGAGTACGCTGCCTGCGACGACCGCTCCGAGGGAAAGGGAGAGGTGCACCGAGCGCCCGAGGTCGCGCTCCACCCAACCCGAGAGGGCCGGTAGGGCGGCGGTTGCGAGCATGAGCCCGAGGATCAGGCCGCCCCCAACCATGAGCGCGGCTTCTCCGGCGAGATGGCCCCGCACGAGACGATCGCCGGCGCCGAGCGTGCGCCGGACGGAGAACTCGGTCCGCCGGCCCATGGACCGTGTGAGGATGAGATTGGTGACGCCCAGGCAGACGAGCAGGAAGGCCAGCACGGCACCTGCCACCACGAAGGCCGTGGGCACGGCGAGGGATCCGTACCACGCATGCACAAGCGGCTCGACACGGAAGGCGCGCCCCTCGTACGCCTCCGGAAGGCTCGCCCGTAGGCGGGGCACCAGCGCCTCCAGCTCGCCGGCCCATCGGCCGGGATCCACCCCGGCCTCGAGGCGGGCGACCGCGCCGAGCCAGCGGAGCCGTCGGTTGGTCAGGTAGTCGTCGTCATAGACCCCTGCCGCCGCGTCCATGGGGAGCCAGAGGTCTGCCTCATCGGAGTCTCCGCGGAATCCGGGCGGCATCACGCCCACGACCGTGTACGAGCGCTCGTTGACCCGAAGGCCCGACCCCACCGCCCCCGGGTCGCCCGAGAAAACCGATGACCAGAGGGCATGCGAGACGACGACCGAGGCGGGATCGGCAGACTCCCCTGCCGACCAGCGTCGACCGACGGCGGCTTCGACGCCGAAGATGTCGAAGTACGCGGTTTCCACGAACTCCGCGGCCGCAGCCCGCGGCCGATCGCCCTCTCTCACATTGACCGGTCGCGCGGCCGATCGGGCCGCAACAAGGGCGGCACCCCGGGCGCCGGACCGTATCTCCCCGATGTCCAGGACGGACAAGGGCCCCGGCCGCTCCTCGCCATCTCCCACTCGGAGTCCCGACACCCGAACGATCCGCTCCGACTCCGGAAACGGAAGCGGTCGCAGCAGCAGGCTCTCCCAGGTGGCGGCGAGCACGATGCAGGCGCCGAGGGTGAGCCCGAGGGCCCCGACGGCCGTTGCCGCAACGGCGGGGGCACGCCGCACCGAACGCAGAGCGTCGCGCATCCAGACTCCGGCCGCCGGTTCCGAGCCGGCCCCCCGCCCGCCCCATCCGAGTCCCAGCCGGTGGGACAGACCTCCGCACACCGTGAGCGCGATCATTCTCAGCCAGAACCCGCTGGCGCGGAGAGCCCCCCGACCCCGCACCTCTTCGTGCCAACGTTCGTCGAGCACGGCATCCATCTCGGCCCCGTGGCGAGACCGAAAAGGGGTCGGATAGGTCCGCAGCGCCAACGCGTACAGGCCGGCCCAGAGCCGATTCATCCGTTCCCCCCTGCTCCCCCGTCGGCCGTCAGGAGGTCTCGGGTCCGCGCCGTGTCGATCAGGGCGCCGAGCCGATCGGCCTCGGCGGCAGTCACGGCTCGGCCAGCAGGGGTCAGGCCGTAGTACCGTCGTGGCCGCCCGCTCCTCTGCTCGGACGGGTCGGGCCCGACCTCTTCGATCCAGCCACGAGCCTGGAGCCGGTCGAGCACCTGGTAGAGATTGCCCGGCGCCAGCTCGATCCCGCCCCCCGCCCGCTCCCGAATCGTGCGCAGGAGCCGGTACCCGTACGAGGGGCCTGCAGCCAGAGCGAGGAGGACGGCGAAATCGAGGCCGCTCAAGGGCGGCGAGTGATCGGAGGTGCCCATCGAAGACTCGCGGTGAATAGGATGTAAATCATTACATTGAAATTTACTCTATTCCCGAATCGTCGGCGGCGCAAGCGCTGAGGTTCATTCGAACCGCTCGAGCGCGGTCATCACCCACTCGGTGATCACACCGTTCGCCTGCTCGAACCTCACTCGGGCGACGTACGGCGCCCGCTCCGTGAGCCAGAACTCGGTCTGCATACTGCCCGGGGTGCCGGTACGGACAACCCGATAGGGTCCGTCGAGTCCGACGAGGTTCGGCAGGTCTCCCGCGTGCTCGACCTTGAACTCGGTCCAGCCGGCCTCGGCCCCGGACGTGCCGGCCTCCTCGAGAATGCTCCCGCGGGAGATCTCGCCCGCCAGCCTGAAGTGGAGTCCGTAGAGCATGGGGGCGAAGCCGCGGGGGGCCGAGCGGCTCACGCCTACCGTCTCGGTCCGCGCGTGGCTCGAGTCCGCATCGAAGATGGTCGTGCGCACGGGGCCTTCCGGGAGCCATTCGGAGATCTCCACGTCTCCCCGGTCGTCCGACTGCGTGCGCCGAATCGCCAGAAGGCCCGGCGTCATCTCCGTCGCGATCGCGAGCCACGCGCCGTGAATGTCGCGCCACACCATTTTCCGATGGAGGAACGAGGTGCCGCCGTCGTCCATGCGTATCGCGAGAGTGTCGTAGATCGTATTGATGCCCGGCCTGCGCACGCCGTTCTCCGTCACGACCTGGCCCCATCGCACGGCGTACCCCTGCCACTCCGGGGTGGCGCCCGGCACGACGTCCGTGGTCTGACCGCCCAGGGCTCCGGGTAGGAGGAAAGCCGCGATCCATGTCGTTGCGCCGCGTCCGACCCGCGCCCCCCGAGCCATTCTGTTTCCCATTTCCCCTCCCTGTTGCAGGACCGATCATCGAATTGTATTCTTATCGAAAAGAAATAGGAGGGGCAATGATCGAAGCACTGAGCGACCTTGAGATTCTGGCGCTCGCCGCACTCCAGAGGCTTGGACGCGACGCGTACGGCGTCAGCATCAAGGAAGACATCCTGGAGCGTACCGGACGGTCCGCCTCGATCGGCTCGCTCTACCGGGCGATTGGGCGCCTCGAGGAGCGAGGCCTGGTCGAAACGCGGGTCGGGGAACCGACAGCGGTGCGGGGCGGGCGGGCGAAGAAGCACGTCGCGATCACCGCTGAGGGCCGTCGTGAGCTCGCCGCGGCGGTGGCGTCGTTCCAGCGCATGATCGAGGGACTCGATTTCGAAGCGGAGGCCCGGTGAGCGCCGGAGGTCTCCCGGGCCCGATTCGGGCTGTGCTCGAGTTCCTGGTCGCAGACGAGGTGCGGGAGTTCGTACTGGGAGACCTCGAAGAGGAGTACCGGAGTCGCCTGGCCAGGGTCGGACGAGTTTCGTGCTCTGCTCTGGTGTCTCGGGGAGGTGGCGCGTTCGTTGGGGCCGCTCGTAACCGTATCGCGGGAGGGGATGATGAGGGGATGGAGCCAGGATGCCAGGAACGAACTGCGCGTGTTCGCCCGCCGCCCGCTGTTCGCGGCGATCATCGTCGCTACGCTGGCCGTGGGCGTTGGGGGCGCGACCGCCGTATACAGCGTGATTCGAGGGGGCGTGCTCGCGCCCATGGAGTTCGGGAACGCCGATCGGGTCGTGGCGCTGTGGGGTCGAACGCCGGACTACCCTCGCGCCCCGCTCACGGTGGGAGACTTCAACACTCTGGCGTCGAACATCGGGGCGTTCGAGCAGGTTGCCGCGTCGTGGAGCAACTCCGTGCTGCTGTTGGGAGGAGCTCGCGCGGAGGGTGTGAGCGTCGGGTGGGTTTCCCCGTCGTACTTCAGTGCGCTGGGGATCGAACCCGCCCTGGGTCGGGTTCCCGTGGCCGGCGAGGAGGCGCACGTCGTGCTCGGACACGACCTCTGGGCCGGGCGCTACGGCTCCGACGCAGCGGTCCTGGGCCGGAGCATCGATCTCGGTGGGGAGACGTTCGAGGTGGTGGGCGTGCTGCCCGCCGACGCGAACGCCAACCTGACCGGATTCTCGGGCGCCCGCACCAACCACGACCTCTGGAGGCTCATGCCGGCCGGTTGGATCCAGGGCGACGATCGCTCCGTCGGCTGGCTCCGTCCGATCGCGTTGCTGGCCGACGGAGTGCCGCTGGGGCGGGCACAGGAAGAGGTGGACCGTCACATGGCCGCGGTGAACGAAGTCGTGACGGACCGGGACGGCGGTACCGATCTCCGCGTCCAGCTCACGCCGGCGCGAGACGATCTGGTCGGCCGGATTTCGAGCACGCTCTGGATCCTGCTCGGCGCAGTCTGTGGCGTACTGCTCGTCGCCGCGGCGAATGTCGCGCACCTCATGTTCGCACGCGGCGAAGAACGCGAAGCGGAGGTGGCCCTTCGCGCGGCTCTCGGAGGATCGCGACCGCGGCTCATGCGGCAGTTCCTGGTCGAGAGCCTCGTGCTCGCCTGTGCCGGAGGACTGGCGGGCCTCGGCGTCGCCCATGCAGGGGTTCGGGGACTCCTCGTCTGGGCGCCCCCCAACCTGCCGCGTCTCGGCAACGTGGTGGTCGACGGCGGCGTTCTCCTCTTCGCAGTCGCAGCCACGGCCGCCACTGTGGTGGTGTTCGGTCTGGTTCCGGCGGTGCGTTCGACCCGCGCCGATCTCGCGCGGGCCATGTCGCAGCGAGCCGGCACGATGGGGGTGCACCATCAGCGCCTGAGCCGCGGGCTGGTGGTCGTACAGGTCGCGCTCTCCCTCACCCTCGTCACAGGAACGGGTCTGCTCCTCGGCAGCCTTTCGGCCCTGAATGACCAGGACCTCGGGTTCGAGCCGGCGAACGTACTCACCGTCGATCTGCAGACGCCGGACTGGGGCGCGAGCAACGAGGAGGCCGCGGCACGATTGCTCGCGTTCACCCGGCGCCTCGCGGACGTACCGGGGGTGGAGTCCGTCGGCGTCACGAACCGTATCCCGCTGGCGGGCGGCCTGTATACGGGCACCTTCGCCTCCGAGGCGATGGCCGCCGACGACACCGAGATCGAGGCCTCCTTCCGGGTGATCACCCCGGGCTACCTCGAAACCGTCGGCGCGCGACTGATCGAGGGTCGTCTGCCGAGGGTCGAGGACGGACTCGAGGCCATTCTGGTCGACCAGCTCGTGGCCGAGCGGGCATGGCCCGGTCAACAGGCGCTCGGCCGAACGCTCCGCATCGCGTCGATCGGGTCCGACCCGCAGTGGGCGGAGGTCGTCGGGGTGATCGCACCCATGAAGCACGCCGGCATCGGCGAGCCCGCTACCGCCACGGTCTTCATCCCGATGCTTCCGAGAGCACAACAGCAGAACTTCCGCTACGTTGCGATCCGCACGAGCACCGATCCGCTCGAGCGCCTGGAGGCGATGCGGGAGGCGGTTGGGGAGATCGACGTGAACGCCGTGCTGGCGCGGCCCCGGACCATGGCCGCGATCGTGGACGAACACATGGCCACCCCCCGGTTCGTGACCCTGCTTCTCATGGCCTTCGGTGCGACGGCGCTCGGGCTCGCAGCCGTCGGTCTGCACGGCGTGATGGCCTATCGCATGCAGCGACGGCGGCGGGAGATGGGGATCCGGATGGCCCTCGGAGCGCAGCCGGTCGGGATCCTGCGCGACGCTTTCGCCTCCGGCGCTGGCCTCGTCTTGGTGGGGCTGGCCGTGGGCGCCGCCGTTACCTATTTCGGGCTCGGACCCGTCCTGCAGTCGCTGCTCGTGGAAGTCGACGCAGGTGATCCCCTGACGCTCGTTTTGGCCGCGGGCGTGATTCTGGGGGCCGGCCTGATCGGGGCGTATCTGCCGGCGCGGATGGCGCTGTCGGTGGATCCCGTACGGTCGCTCAAGGACGGGTGACGGGAGCGGAGTTCACGGCACCGGGTTGCGCGGTCCGGTCCGCT
>CAYGKI010000093.1:9535-10166 GCA_964350235.1 uncultured Gemmatimonadaceae bacterium
ACCGATCCGAGATCGCCCCATGCCCGGTCAGCCCGCGTCTACCACCGCAACGGTCATCCCCACGCTGCGGTACGCCGACGCGCCCGCGGCCATCGATTGGCTGTGCCGCGCCTTCGGCTTTGAGCGCCACCTCGTCGTCCCGGACGACTCGGGAGGCATCGCCCACGCACAGTTGGTGTTCGGCAACGGCATGATCATGCTGGGCTCCGCGCGCGACGACGCCTTCGGCGCGCTGCAAGGGCCCGGTGGGACGGTGACGCAGAGTCCGTACATCGTGGTCGCCGACGCAGATGTCCACTACCGGGGTGCGGCGGCCGCGGGTGCGGAGATCGTGCTCGAGCCGGAGGATCAGGACTACGGGGGACGGCTGTACTCCTGCCGCGATCCCGAGGGCAATCTGTGGAACTTCGGCAGCTATGACCCCTGGGCGGACCCCACTGATCACGCCGAGTGAAGGCTTCGGATGCGCGTTACCCGCGCGCGCTTGAAAGAGCGCGTGCCCGCTGAGTCTATGAAGGCTCCACTCGCTTCAACCGCTGGCTGACGTCGTTCGGCGCGATGAACACGAATTGCCGTCCCTCCTTCGACTGAAACAGCAGTCCTTTGTCGACCAGATCGCGGAGGTCTGCGA
>CAYGKI010000094.1:0-2183 GCA_964350235.1 uncultured Gemmatimonadaceae bacterium
TCGAGGCTAAGGTTCCCCGTCATGCGGCGCTCGCTGTGACACCTGACGCAATACTGGTCGACGACCTCGTCGAGGGTGGCGGCGTCGAGAGAGGCGAGCGGCACCTCGTGGGAAGCGGTGGGCGCCGCGGGCCCGGGGGACCCACCGAGGGTGGCGAGTGCCGGGAGGGACGTCGATGCCAGGAAGGCGACGACGAGCATCTTCGCGGTATTGCTCATGACTGGAGCGACTCGATCAGCGAGGTACCCCGAGCCGGATGCCCGAGGCGCAACTGCCCCGACCCACGGCGTGGGAAACGGGCAGATATATCAAATGCGACCGAACGACGGACGGGTCATCGACCGGGCGACGAACACTCGTGATGGAGTCGAAACCGGAGGCATCGACGCTTCTCCCAGGGTACGGCGGGTCCCGCCGGGACGCAAGTATGGCGTACGCCGGCGGGGAACAGGTATCTGACCCGGACCCTCCCCCTCCCCGCCCCTCCCCAAAGGGCCGACGGTTGCGCAGCGGGGCCGCAACCCGTATCTGATTCATCCAGCCTTACACGACCCTGACCTCCCGTCGGCCCATCCCCCGCCCGGGCCGGTCGTGGGCTGGCGTTGATTTCGATGAGCACGAGGGCCACGGCTCTCGTTCATGGCATATGCCACATAGGGCGTCTCGCGACCACGGGGACGCCGCCGGTACGACCACCATCCCATCCGGGACGGTGATCGCCCGTCGTGCTGCCTTCAGCGCCGGCACGACGCTCATCGAAACCCTCGCTCGGGAGGAGCACATGCTTGCGAGATCGTCGTCCGAACCCCATCAACCCGGACAGCCGCCGGGTGACGCACGCCGCCGTGGATGGTCACTCCGACTTCTTCCGACGGTGCTCCTCGTACTCCTCGCGCTCCCCATGGGGGCCGCAGCACAGACCGGGCAGATCTCGGGGGTGGTCACCAACGCCGTCAGCGGCGCCCCCATCGGCCAGGTCCAGATCTACATCGCCGAGGCCTCCCTCGGCACGCTGACCCGCGCCGACGGGCGCTTCCTGCTTCTCAACGTCCCTGCCGGCACGCACGAGATCGTCGCCGAGCAGATCGGCATGGGCTCGTCCACGCAGCAGGTGACCGTGGGCGCGGGCCAGACCGCCACGGTGAACTTCCAGCTCGAATCGCAGGCTCTGGGCCTGGACGAGATCGTCGTCACCGGCACGGCCGGCGCGTCCCGGCGCCGCGAGATCGGGAACACCATCTCGCAGATCAACGTCGACGACATCCCCAGCCGCCCCACCGACGTCAACGACATGCTCCGGTCCACCGCGCCCGGACTGGACATCGGCTCCACCGGCGGTGAGTTCGGCCAGGCGCCGTCCATTCGACTGCGCGGCAACTCCAGCCTGGCCATGAGCAACAACCCCATCGTCTACATCGACGGCATTCGGGTGCGCAGCGAGCCCAACGCGTTCGTGGCCGGCGTGGACAACCGGGGCATCCGTGGCTCCGTCGTCCAGACCAGCCCCCTGAGCGGCCTCAATCCGGCCGACATCGAGCGCATCGAGGTCATCAAGGGGTCGGCGGCGACCACGCTCTACGGCACCGAGGCCTCGGCGGGCGTCATCCAGATCTTCACCAAGAGCGGGTCCCTGGGATCTCCGGTTTGGACCTTCGAGACCCAGCAGGGCGCGGTATGGAGCCGGAAGTTCGGGCCCAGCGTGGACGACACCGGGCCCGAGTGCGCCCGAACCGGCGTCTGCAACTTCGAGTACATGCGCCTCGATCCGTACCTGAAGACCGGATACAACGCCAACTACGCGCTGTCGGTGCGCGGTGGCGCCGAGTCGCTCCAGTACTTCGTGTCCGGTCAGTGGTCCGACGAGGAGGGCTTCCTCCCCAATGAGTACGGTGACAAGCGCAGCGTCCGCGGCAACTTCACCTTCAGCCCGGTGGAGGATCTCCAGATCCAGTGGAACACGGCGTACCTGAGCCAGTGGCAGCAGAACGTCTCCCAGAGCAACGCCCAGGGACTCACCCACAACGTCTACCGGGGCATCGCCAACTACTTCGGTGACGACAGCCCCGAGGTCATCCAGGCCGGCGTCCCGGACTTCGACATCCAGATGTGGGTGGATCGATTCACCACCGGCGGCACGTTCACCTACTCGCCCCTGGCGAACCTGACTAACCGCTTCACCGTCG
>CAYGKI010000094.1:2193-10114 GCA_964350235.1 uncultured Gemmatimonadaceae bacterium
GGCGCAGCTCGAGATCCTCGAATCCCTCGAGACGTTCGTCGAAGCGGCAGTGGCCATCGAGGCGGACATTGGCGCCAACGCCCACCCGGTAAGCGCCCGCCTAGCGCACGAACTGGCGAACCTGACCAACCGGTTCACCATCGGGTACGACTGGGTCCAGCAGGACGCGCGGAACCTCCGGCCGTTCGGCTTCCCTTCCCGGCCCAGGGGGGCGCTGCTGAACCACCACTGGCAGAACACCCTCCTCACGTTCGACTACGTGGGGACCTACAGCTTCGACGTCGCGGAGAACATCCGGTCCAGCTTCTCCTGGGGCGGGCAGGCCATCGGCGACGAGACGCATCAGGTCGAGGCATGGGGTGAGGACTTCCCCGGAGCCGCCGAGCCCACGGTGAACTCCGCCGGATTCACGCTGGGCTTCGAGGAGCGCCAGAAAGTTTGGACGGCGGGCTTCTTCGCCCAGAACATCTTCGACTTCTCCAACAAGTACTTCCTGACCCTCGGCGCGCGCGTCGACGGGAACAGCGCCTTCGGTGAAGGCTTCGGCCTCCAGGTGTACCCCAAGGCCAGCTTATCGTGGGTCACCTCCGACGAGGCCTTCTGGCCCGAGTCCCTCGGCACCATGCGCCTCCGGGCCGCCTACGGGCAGTCGGGTCGGGCGCCGGGCGCCTTCGACGCCGTCCGGACCTGGGACGCTGCGCCTTTCGCCAACGAGCCGGCCTTCATCCCGCGGAACCTGGGCAACGCAGACCTGGGACCCGAGGTGACCACCGAGATCGAAGGAGGCTTCGACGCCTCGTGGTTGGACGGTCGCGTGGAGGCGGTGTTCACGTACTTCAACGCCAAGACCACCGACGCCCTGTTCCAGGTGCGGCAGGCCGCGTCCGAGGGCTTCGGCGGGAGCCAGCTCCGGAACGTGGGTGAGCTCTCCAACTCCGGCATCGAGCTGCAGCTCACCGGCTCGCCCATCCAGAAGGAGGACTGGGGACTCGACCTCGGCGTCAACGTGTCGACCTTGAAGTCCGAGGTGCAGTCGCTGGGTGGCGCGCCTCCGTTCACGCTGGGCGGGAACGGATGGGTCATCGAGGGTGAGCCCGCTCCGGTCATCCGGGCCCAATACGTGTCGAACCCGGACGAGATCGCCGATCCCGTCATCGAGGACGACCACATCTACGGGCCCAACTATCCGACCCTCACCGTCACGCCGAGCCTCTCGCTGCGGGTGCCGGGCAACATCACCCTGTCCGCCGTGGGCGAGTACAAGGGCGGCGCTTACGTCACCATCGGCAACACCAGCTCAGGCGGCGTCTCACGCGGCGCCATGATGCCCATCTGCTGGCCGTACTACGAGAATCCTGGCACCGACACGGCGCTCCGGGATGACACCCCGGCGCTCTGGCGGGCACGGTGCGACGCAACCGAAGTGGATTCCGACTTCTACACCTTCCCCATCGACTTCTTCCGGCTGCGCACCCTCGCGGCCTCGATTCCAGTCGACTTCCTCATGCCCGAGCGGGTGTCAAACGCCACGCTGACGCTGTCCCTGAACGAGTCCTACACGTGGACCAAGGACTTCCCGGAGCTGGATCCGGAGATGCGTAGCAACACCGGTGGCGAAGACACCGTGCACACCATCGACAACCGCGTGCCCATGCCCATCTCGTTCCGGGCATCGCTGCGCATCCAGTTCTGATCGGCATCCCATGGAATCGATTGAGAGGATCAAGATGAAGAATCGACAAGAACAACGAGCGGGGGGAAGCGCCCGCCGCCGATGGAGAGGACGCGGCAGCGCCGTGGGTGCCCTGGCCCTGACGGGCCTCACGCTGGGGCTGGCGGGTTGCGACGTGACGAATCCCGGTCCCGTGCAGGACGAGTTCCTAGACGACGAGACCACACACACCGGCCTGGTGCGGGGCGCCGAGCGCGCTCTGCTCATCGGCTCCATGCGCATCTTCTTCGCCAGCGCCACCGTCACCCGGGAGATCTTCCCGGGCGGTGACACCAACTCCCACAGCCCCCGGCTGCAGGCGGGAGCGTTGCCGTCCAACGAGATGGACGACTACTGGAACGACACCCAGCAGGCCCGGTTCATCGCGGAGGACGCCCTACGCCGGTTCAACACGGCGGGTGTGGAAGCCACCGACGTGAACCGGGCCCAGGCCATGCTCTGGGCCGGATACGCCAGCAAGCTCCTGGGTGAGAACTTCTGTCAGATCGTCATCGATGGTGGACCAGCCGAGGATCCCAGCGTCGCCCTCGAGCGCGCCGAGGATCACTTCACCGACGCCATCGCCGCCGCGGCCAACGCACAGCAGCTGCAGGCGGCGTACGCCGGCCGGGCGCAGACGCGCATCGAGATGGGTGATTGGACGGGCGCGATGGAGGATGCCGCTCAGGTCGACACCGACTTCGTCTACGGCATCGAGGCGGATCCGGCGTTCGTGGAGACGCGGAACTTCATCGCGTTCGCCAACCTGAACGAGAACTATCGTCAGTACACCTATCACTACACCTACTTCTACGACGACCTGGGGAACGGCTTCGGCACCGGGTACTACACCGACACCGGCGACGAGCGCGTCACGTACACCACGGACCCCGATTTCCCCGTGGCCAACGCGTCCCTGCCGGGCTTCGGGAACGTGCCCTGGAGCTTCGACCCGGATTTCGGCCTGAGCGACCCGGTGATCCTGTCCAGCGGCACGGAGATGCGACTCTACGAGGCCGAGGAGATCCTGATCAACGATCCGGGCAACTATCAGGACGCCATGGACCTGATCAACGAGGTCCGGGCCAACTACGTCAGCGACTTCGACGGGTTGCCCCTCGAGCCCCTCACCGCGGCGAGCGCGGACGAGGCCGGCACGCACCTGAAGAACGAGCGCCTCATCGACGGACACCTGAAGGGGCGGCGGTTCCTGGACCTGCGCCGGTGGGGCGGCATCCCCGGCGTGGGCAACGCCACCCGGGACGACACGCCCGGCGATTACTACTGGCCGGACTGGGGGCAGCTCACGCCCATCTTCGACGATGAGCCCACGGCCACCTGCTTCCCCATCCCCGACAGCGAGCGGGACATCAATCCCAACGTTTCCTAGCCCGTCGGGCTCCTGACCCTCGAACATCGGCCGCCGTCGAGCTTCGGCTCGGCGGCGGCCGTTCGCTTGGGGGACGGTCGGGGCTGGCTAGGGCTCGTCGAACAGCGACTTGGGGAGCTTGGCGTGCACGCCCTTGGTGCCGTCCACCAGCTGGGTGACGGCGAGGTCCACCGCCAGCGACGTCAGCAGATATGCGTCTCCGCGATCCAGACCCCGCTCCTCCACCAGGAAATCCACCATCTCGCGGGTGGCGATCCGGGCGGCTTCGTCCAGATCCGGATGGAGCCCCAGCGTGATCCAATGCGTGGGCGTCTCCGCCCGGGGGCGCGCCAAGGTCCGGTCCTTGTGCAGCACGATCTGGACCGTCCCGCGAAGGGAGGTCTCCAGGGCCGTGAGGGATACCTCACCGTCCCCCTGCACCGCATGACCGTCACCGAACGACACCATCCCCCCCGGCACGCGTACCGGCAGATACAGCGTGGACCCGGCGGTGAGCTCCTTGAGGTCCAGGTTGCCACCATGGTGGTCCGCCGGCGGCCCCGTGTTGATGCGCCCCATGAGAGGCGACGGAGCGACACCGATGGAGCCGAAGAACGGCCGGAGCGGAACGGTGATGCCCGGGGCGAACTCGGCCACGCCCCGGTCGGGGTCGAAACGGATGAGCCGAAGGCGTGTGTACGGGAAGTCGTCGGGGAGCGTACCGGCGCCCGGGAGGAAGTAGCTGATCCCGAACGGATGGATGAACCCCATGTCCAGGATCCGTATCTCCAGCACGTCCCCGGGCTCGGCGCCCTCCACCGCCACCGGACCCGTCATGGGATGCGCCCCCGGGCCGCGGTCCGTCACGACCCGCTCCACTTCCTTGAGCCGCTCGGGAATCTCGTCGGGCGTCGCGCCGGCCAGATACAGCCGCTCCAGGCCGCGCACCACCAACGTCTCCACCTCCACGCGGTCACCGGAACGGATGGTCACCGCCGGCTCCAACGCGCCGCTGTAGTATCCCCAGTGGAGATTCTCGGGGGCGATGGGGAGGTTGTGGGTGCTCTGGCCGGAAGCCGGAGCGGTGAGCAGCACGAGGCAGGCAACGAGGAGGAACGGACGGGGCATGGTACGACCTTCCGGCGGATGGGACGGGACGGCGGCTGTTACAGCGCCAGCCGCAAGAACATGCGCACCTTCTCCATGTACTTCTCGAAGAAGAATCTGTGGATGTCCAGCATGTTCAGCTCGCGCCCCTGGATGTAGGCCTGCTCCACCTCGCTCATGGTGTCCAGCGGGTTGCCTGTGGTGATGATGAGCGTGGCGTCCTTGCCCACCTCCAGCGAGCCCACCCGGTCGTCGATGCCGAGGAGCTCCGCCGCGTTGAGGGTCACGGCGCGGATGGCCTCTTCCTCGGGCAGACCGAAGGCGACGGCGACTCCGGCCTCCCAAGGGAGCCGGTTCGAGTACGCGGCGCTGGACCCTCCCGAGATGGCGAAGCGCACGCCGGCGGCATGGAGTCGCGCCGGTGTGGTGTACGCGTCGTCGTACCCCTGCCAGTCGCGCTGGGGCGCCGACATGGTCGACGTGAGGATCACGGGGATGTCTTCCGCCACGAGCCGGTCCGCCACGTGAATAGCGTCCCTTCCTCCCCGAATGACCAGGTCCAGCCCTTCTTCCAGGCCCCAGGTGATGGCGTCGTTCATCTGTGCCACGCCATCGGCTGCGACGACCACCGGGATCTCCCCGTTCAGCGCGGGGATCATGGCCGCATACCGTGAATCCGTGCGCACGACCTCACCGGCCTCCACGGCATCTCGGTACGCGCGGGCATCGGCGAAGAAATCGCGCAGCTCCCGCACCCTCTGGCCGTAGGACGGCTCGTCCTGGTCGGTGTCCAGCGGATTCGGCCAGTTCACGTTGAGCGCCGCCGTCCCCTCCAGCGACATCTCCTCCCAGGTCCATCCCTCCAGGTTCAGCGCCGAGGACATCCCCGACACCAGGCCACCGCCGGGGGTGGTCACCGTGACCAGCACGCCCGCGGTGCGCGTGGTCCCGATGTGCCGGCTCTCGCCGTTGACGGCCACCTCCGCACGAACGTTGGGATTGAAGTCGCCCAGCTCGTTGACGTCGTTGGACACCCCCACGGCACCGATCTCCGTGATGCCCACGGTGCTGTACGCGTCGATGAGGCCCGGATAGAGGTGCTTCCCGGTGGCGTCGACGACCCGCGTCCCGGGTGGCAGCGTCACGTCGGTGCCCAGGGCGGTGATGACTCCGTTCTGGAAGACGATGGTTCCGTTCTCGATGGTCCCGTCGGCCACCGTGTGGATGGTCGCCCCGCGGAGCGCGATGGGCTCGGACTGCGGCGGGACGGTCATCCGCACCTGGGCATGGCCGTGCGCCGCCCCCACGAGCCCCAGGGCCACCAGGAACGCCGCCATGCCTCCTCGCCGCCGGACCGGGCTGCGCACCCCGTCCCTCCGGCGTACCGGCCACCCCGTGAAGCGCATCATCGGTCCGTCCTCCCGTTGGAAGCCAGGATGGCCTGGATCAGCAGCGTTCTCTCCCGTTCGACCTGCTCCCGGAGGCGCGCGTCCTCTTCCAGGGAGAAGTACCGGCGCCCGTCCACCCACGTCTGCTCGGCCCGGGTGAACTGGGACAGCGGATTCCCGCTCCAGACCACGAAGTCGCCGTGCTTCCCGGGCTCCAGAGAGCCGACCAGGTGGTCGATGGCCACGGCCTGAGCCGCTTGGTTGGTCACCAGCGACAACGCCTGCTCCTCGGTGAGTCCCGTGCGAAGCAACTTACCCGCCTCCCAGTTCATCCGGCTGGCGATCTCCGAGTTGTCGGAGTGGAGCGAGGTCACCACGCCGGCCTCCATGAGAATGCGGGCGTTGTAGATGGTGGCGTCGTACGCCTCGAGCTTGAACGCGGACCAGTCGCTCCAGACCACCGCGGCCACGCCCGCCTCGGCCAGCTCCGGCGCGATCTTGTAAGCCTCCACGCCGTGCTGCAGCGCCTGGACCCGGAACCCGAACTCCTCGGCGAGCCGAATCAGGGCGAGGAACTCGTCCTGACGGTAACCGTGGGACGAGATGAGCAGCTCCTGCTCCAGAATGTCGAGGATGGCCTCCATGCGAAGGTCCCTCCGGGGTGGGATCCCCTCACCGGTGGCCTCCCAGCGGTTCCATTCCGCCTCGTAGTCACGGGCGGCCAGAAAATGGTCCCGCACGATCTCCTGCACGCCCATGCGGGTGTCCGGGTAGCGCTCGGCGCGACGCTTCGGGTTCTCGCCCAGGGCGAACTTCACCGTCCGGGGCGCCCCCTCGAGCTTCAGGTCCTCCGGCAGCGCGCCCCAGCGCATCTTCACGAACACGTTCTCCCCGCCGATGGGATTCGCCGAGCCGTGCTTGATGTGCGCCGTGGTGAGCCCACCGGCGAGCTGCCTGTACATCCAGATGTTGTTGTGGGTCACCACATCCCCCATCTGTACCTCGGGCACGATGGCGAAGCCGCTCTCGTTCACGCCGCTGGTGCCCGAGTGGATGTGCGGATCGATGAGCCCCGGCGTCACGTGCTTGCCGGTCCCGTCGATGACCACGGCGCCGGACGGGGCGCTCAACCCCTGCCCCACTTCCGCCACCTCGCCGGCGCGGATGAGGAGGTCGGCGTTCTCCATGCGGCCCTGCGGCCCCTGGGTCCACACGGTGGCGTTTCGCACCAGGACCGCGCCGGGCTGTTCGGGAAGGGAGGGCCGCCCGTACTCCATCATGGGGCGAATGAACGGAAGCTCGACCTCCGGGACGTCGCGGGCCACCGTGCCGCGTACCGCCCCTGCGTATCCCTCCACCCGGGATCCCGTGAACGCCGGGTCCGCGCCGTTGGGCAGGCTGCTCCACCCGAAGAACTCGTCTCCCCGTACCGAGCCCGCCAGAAGGATGGTCCCCTCGTAGTCCAACGCCTCACCGGGGAACCGCACCTGGACGCGGCCGGTCTCCGCCACCGCCGACGCCGAGGACACGGGAATGGTGTTGCCGTCCACCTCCACGTATCCCCGGAGGCTGTTCAACGGACCCTCCAGACGAAGCTCGGCGTCGAAGCCCCACTCGTCCTGAGAGGTCAGACGCCACGAGCCACGAGCGTCCACCAGGGGCGGTGAGGTGACGGCGTAGGCCCGGCCGTTCACCCACACGTCGCGGACGTTCGCGTCCTCGGTGAAGATGTCGCCGTCCGCCACCACCAGGTTGGCCACCTTGCCCTGCGCGATGGTCCCATGGGTCCGCTCGATCCCGAGCCACCCGGCAGGGGTCACCGTCAACGCCGCCAGGGCGTCGGCCGGTCGCAGGCCGCGGGCCACGGCGGTCCGGAGGTTGGGGAGGAACTCACCCAGGGACGCCAGACCGTCGGACGTGATGGCGAACGGGATGCCGGCCTCCGCCAGCGCGCCGGGGCTGGTGGGGGCGAGGTACCAGTGGCGGAGCTCCGCCAGCCCCGTGTTCAGCGCCGCCTCGGGGTCCGAGACATCGGGGGCGTCGGGAAAGCTCAGCGGAATGATGAGGGGATCGGTCCGTCCGCGGAGCACGTCGACGATCCGGTACTCCTGCCCGCTACCCCTGAACCACGGGGTCACGCCGAACTGCTGGGCGATACGGTGCGCGCGGAGGTACTCCTCCTCGCTGCCCGTCTCGAACAGCACGGCCTGTTCCCTCTCGATGACAGGCTCCAGGGCACCCAGCGCCGCGCTGGTCTCCGGAGGAAGGAACGCCCGTCCGCTGGACTCGTAGGCCTCCCAGGCACGCTGGTACCAGTCGGCGTCCATGAACGTCTGCTCCATGAGG
>CAYGKI010000095.1:0-964 GCA_964350235.1 uncultured Gemmatimonadaceae bacterium
ACAACGGCCGTCGGATCATCAGCCGTGCGCTGCGCATGAGCTGCGGACCACGGGTGCGCGTCTCCTGGCACGCCCTGTACTCGATCGACACGTCCACGCCGGCGCAACGTCAGGCAGTCCTGGCCCGGGTCGAGCAGAAGATGGCCTCGCTGTGACGAACTCGGCTCCGACGAAGGCGCTGGTGGTGTACTGCCACCCGCTCGCGGACAGCTTCGTTGCCGCAGTCCGCGACCGGGTGCTGAACGGGTTGGCCGCAGGCGGAGCCGAGGTGCGTCTCACCGACCTCTACGCCGATGGATTCGACCCAGTGTTCAACGCGTCGGAGCGGGCGAACCACCTCTCCCCCGGCGCCGCTCCCGAACTCGCCGCCTACGCCGCCGATCTCCGCTGGTGCGACACGCTGGTGCTCGTCTACCCCACGTGGTGGTCCGGTCAGCCGGCGATGCTCAAGGGTTGGATCGACCGGGTGTGGGTCAACGAGGTCGCCTGGACACTCCCCGAGGGAGCCAACCGGCTGCGCCCCGAACTGCGCAACGTGCGGCGACTCGTGGCCGTGACCACCCACGGTTCGTCGAAGCTGATCAACATGATCGAGGGCGAGAGCGGCAAACGCACGCTGACGCGGAGCTTGCGATCGATGTGTCATCCGCTCGCTCGCACCACCTGGCTCGCGTTGTACGGCGTCGACAACGCGTCGGAGGCCGATCGGCGCACCTTCCTCGATCGGGTCGAACGCCGGATCGAACGCCTCGCCTGACCGAGCACGACCGGACCGGGTGGGTGTGGCTCAGGTGACCGCGACCGCAACCGCCACCTGCGCAGCGACGGCGGCGTTGTGTTCGGCGAGCGCGAGGTTGGCCGGAACGCTTCGTCCCTCGGTGGCCGCAGCGATGCGACCGAGCACGAAGGGCGTGACCGCAGCGCCGACGATTTCCGTGGCTCCGTCCGCGTTGAGCTTCAATTA
>CAYGKI010000095.1:974-2958 GCA_964350235.1 uncultured Gemmatimonadaceae bacterium
GCACCCCTCGCTCTCCACGAGCGCGTCCGCGAGGACCGCGTCGAGTTCGGCGGCATCGAGTTCGTCGCCCTCGGGGATCGGGACCGTGAGCAGGATCCCGGTCTGGGGCCGGCTGCGAGCCTCGAAGACACGGGCCACCTCGTCGGCGGTGGCCACGCGGTGTGGGACGGGCAGACCCGACGACCGGGTGTAGAAGGCCGGGAACCAGTCGTGCTGCCACCCCAGCACCGGGACCCCGGCCGTCTCCAGGAACTCGAGGGTGCGTGGCAGGTCGAGGAACGCCTTCGCGCCGGCCGACACGGTGATCACCGGATGCGACGCGATGGCGTCGAGGTCGGCGGAGATGTCGCCGGTGAGTTCGGCCCCGCGGTGTACGCCGCCGATCCCGCCCGTGGCGAACACGCGCACGCCCGCGGCCGCAGCGATGGCCACCGACGCCGACACCGTCGTGGCGCCGAGGTCCCACCGCTGCCCGACTGCGACGGCGACGTCGCGTTCGGCCGCCTTGCGTGCCGGCCCCAGGACACGTTCGTGCTCGGCGTCCTCCAGGCCGAGGCGTACGACGCCGTCGAGCACTGCGGTGACCGCGGGGACCGCTCCCCCGGCGCGCACCGCTGCGGTGCACCGTTCGAGCGCCTCACGGTTGGCCGGCGACGGCAGGCCGAGGTGGGAGAAGATCGTCGACTCCAACGCGACCACCGGGTGACCGGCGTCGAGGGCGTCACGAACGTCGGGGGAACACTGGGGGCTGAGCACGCGGCCAGGCTAGGCATCGCTCCGGGCCACGGCACCGAGCGTGGCGTCAGAAGCTCCCGACGAACGCTCCCTCGGGGTTGCCGTCGCTGATCACGCCCGGATACTGCTCGATGGTGATCGCGAGCGCCGACACACGACCGTCGACGGTGAAGGTCTCGATCTCGGGATTCGGTCCGAGGATGCCGAGCGAGATCACGTCGCCGTTGTCGACGACGCCCCACAGTTGGTAGGTCTGCGCAGCGGAGAGGGTGGGCAGGTCGTGGCCGACCACGTAGCCGTGGCCGTCCTGGTCGATGATCGCCTCGGCGGACACCTCGGACCCTTCGGCCACCATCGTCGTCACCAGGGAATCGCGATCGGCGCGGGCGATCTCGACGGCAGCCGCCAGCGGCTCGTCCGGCGCGTCGGTGCCGCTGGACTGGCCGAACGCAACGAACACCAGGGCGATCGCTGCGTCCATCCCGGTGAACGCGAGCATCGTCGCGACCTCTCGATGGGCCTGCACTTCCGCCGCGGCTCGGGGATTGACCGCAAGGTAGTCCTCGACGCGACGCCGTTCGTCGGCGTCGACGGCGTCGAGCGCATAGGCGCCCAGCAGTTCGTCGAGTTCTGCCGCCGCGCCCGCGGGACCGGGGATGTCGTCCATTGCTCCGCCCATCTCAATCAGCCCCCACCGTCACACCAGCCTGGACGAGTTCCCCCCGCAGGCGCTTCAAGCCGGACCGGATCCGGCTCTTGACCGTGCCTTCGGGGTCGCCCAGACGTTGCGCGACTTCCTTATACGTCAACCCGCCAAAATAGGCGAGTTCGATTGCGTCGCGCTCGCCCTGCTGCAGGGTTTTCATGGCCTCGCGCACGTGTCCGGCGACCGCCATGTCCCACACCTCGTGGGCGACGTCGTATCCGCCGTCGGCCTGCTCGCGCGCCTCGCGATCCTCGCGGTTGCGGCGCGACACGTCCGAGCGGATCATGTCGACCGAACGCCCGTGCGCATGGCTGAGCAGGAAGCTGCGGAGGGTCCCCCGGTCGGGGTCGTAGCGGCTCGGCTCGTTCCACAAGCGGACGAACACCTCCTGCACCACCTCCTCTGCACGGGCATGGTCGTTGAGCAGTCGCTTGGCGAGACCGAAGATGGCGCCGGCATGGCGCCGGTACGCCTCGGCGAGCGCACTCTGCTGGTACCTGCCGATCGCCACGACGAGCGCGGCGTCGGAGGCCTCGGTGTACT
>CAYGKI010000095.1:2968-6667 GCA_964350235.1 uncultured Gemmatimonadaceae bacterium
GAACCACAGAATATTCACGACGTCTGCTCGACGAACCTCGTGACGGTCTCCACGTGGTGGGTGTTCGGGAACAGGTCGAACACCTCGACCGACTCGGGCCGGTATCCCGCCGCATCCAGCAGGGTGACGTCGCGAGCGAGCGACACCGGGTCGCAGCTGACCAGCACCAGCACAGCGGCGCCCGCCGCTGCGAGCGCCGCGACACCGGGCTTGGCGAGCCCTGGGCGTGCAGGGTCGGCAACGATCACGTCGACGGGCGCAGTGGCGCCACCCTCGACCGGCGCGGTCCAGCCGGACACGTCGGCACGCAGGACCGATGCGGAGCGACCGCTGAGGTTGTGGGTCGCATCGGCGCACGCGGACTTGGACGACTCGATCACGGTGACGTGCTCAGCGGCATCCATGGCGGCCACGGCGAAGAGGCCGACGCCGCCATAGGCATCGACCGCGTGACGGGCACCCGCGAGTTCGGGAGCGGCCGCCCGCACGGCGGACACCAGCAGATCGGCGGCCTGCACGCCGGACTGGAAGAACGAACCGGCCGAGACCCGCAGCTCGTGTCCCGCCACACGTTCCGACAGCCAGGCGCGTGCGCCGATGTGAACCGATTGCGGCAGTCCCCGGATGCTCTTGCGGAACTTCTTGTCCCAGATCGCGGTGACGGCACCGGTGGCCACCGAGGTCCGCAGCGTGAGTTCGGCGCCGTGGTCGGCTTCGATCGTCGGCAGCATCCGAGACAGCGTCGAGTCGGCGATCGGACAGCTCGTCACCTCGACCACGTCGTTCGAGGACTGGGCCCGGTACCCCACCGATCCGTGGGGGCCGCCGACGACGCGGATCGTGGTGCGATAGCCGAACGGGCTCACGGCGCCACCTCGGCGCACGAGCGATTCGACGGTGGACGCGTCGAGCCGGCCGATCCGACGCAGCGATTCCTCGACGATGCCGACCTTCGCGTCGTGCTGGGCGTGCGGACGCAAGTGCATCCAGTCGCAGCCGCCACAGCCGTTCCGACGATGGGCACACGACGGCGAGTCCCGCAGGGGCGACCGCTCGACCACCTCGACCAGGTGGCCACGCGCGAAGTCCTTCTTCGACGTGTCGATCTCGACCTCGACGACTTCGCCCGGCAGCGCTCCCTCGACGAACACCACCCGACCGTCGTCGTCGCGTGCCATCGCGTCGCCGCCCGCGACGAGCCGATCGGGGATGAGCTGCATTCCTGCAGCGTACGGCGGAGCCGTTTCATCTCCGTTCGAACGCGCGACACTGGTGACGTGAGCACCGATGACCAGTGGTACTGGGACCTCAACCGCAAGATCGCCGTCCATGCCTCCGAGCGCGGCTCGTTCGACCACGTGTTGGGGCCGTACGCCTCGAAGGCCGAGGCCGAGAACTGGAAACAGCACGCCGAGGAACGCAACGAGAACTGGGAGCAGGCCGACGAAGCCTGGGAGCACGCCGGCGAGGACGATCCGCCCACCACGACCACCTGACGCCGCTAGGTTCCTCTCGCGATGAGCCGCCCGATCCAGATCGCTCCGTCCGTGCTTCCCGCCGACTTCTCCAGGCTCGGCGAGGAAGTCGCTGCCCTGGAGGCCGCCGGCGTCGATCTCATCCAATGGGACGTGATGGACGGCCAATTCGTCCCCAACCTCACGTTCGGGCCCGACGTGATCGCGTCGGCTCGGTCGCACACGTCGGTGCCGTTCGAGGCCCACCTGATGGTGTACACCCCCGACGTGATGGCGAAGCAGTACATCGAGGCCGGGTGCTCGCGTCTCATCGTGCACGCGGAGGCATGCACGCACCTGCACCGCACGCTCGGCAACATCAACGAGCTCGGCGCCGCAGCGGCCGTGGCGCTGAACCCTGCGACGCCGGCCTCGGCGATCGCGCACGTGCTCGACCTGATCGATCTCGTGCTGGTGATGACCGTCAATCCGGGCTTCGGCGGGCAGGCCTACATCGCCACGATGGAGGCCAAGATCGCCGAGGTCCGCTCGATGATCGACGATGCGGGGCTCGCCGACACCGTCGATCTCGAGGTCGACGGTGGCATCGGCCCGACGACGATCGCCGGCGCCACGTCGGCCGGCGCCAACGTGCTGATCGCCGGGAGTGCGCTGTACAAGGACCCGAACGGTCTCGAGCACGCCGTCAGCGACCTCCGAGCCCGAGCCGAGGCCGCCCACCACGCCTGACCGGAGGTCACCTCACCGGGCGGTACATGCCCCACATGTGCGGGCCGGTGGGCACGTCCCACTCGGTGCGAACGTCGAAGCCGTGGCGGCGGTAGTACGCGACATTCTCGACCGTCTCGGTCTCCAGATAGCACGGGAGTCCGTCGGCGTCGGCCCGCTCGAACATCACGTTCATCAGTGCCGCTCCGATGCCCCGACGCTGCCAGTCCGGATGCGTCGCGAGGAGCTGGAGGTACCAGTGCGGTTCCGGCGGGGTGTGTGCCTCCATCAGGGGACCGAGGATCGCGAACCGCTCCATGCGGTCGGGTGGCGGCTCCGGAGCCGGCGGATCGACCGTGAAGTCGATCTCGGGACGAC
Organism: uncultured Gemmatimonadaceae bacterium; assembly: GCA_964350235.1. Lineage (GTDB taxonomy): Bacteria > Gemmatimonadota > Gemmatimonadetes > Longimicrobiales > Gaopeijiaceae > JAWLHJ01. The sequence goes on from CAYGKI010000095.1 coordinate 5,530, forward strand.
CCGGCGGGATCCAGATCGCCGCGCCCACACCGTCATCGGTGCACCACACCTCACCGAGGCCGATCCAGCCGGTCATCGCCGGCCGGAAGACTTCGCCGCCCGGCTCGAAGAAGACCTCGTCCTCGGGGTACAGCCATCGCATCACCGGGTCGTCGGCGAACGCCCGCATCACGGTGACGCACAGCGTCGACCGATCGTCGGCTGTTGCTCGGCGGACACGCATCCGCCGATGGTAGACCGCCGACTGCGACACCCCTTCCCTACGATCGTTGATGTGCCGATCTCCGCAACCCTCGTGGCCCCCGATCGCGCGCTCGGCGCACTCGCAGCGACGATCGCCCACGCCAAGGGCGCCGACGCGCTCGCTCCCGTCACCGTTGCCGTGCCCACCAACACCTGCGGCGTCATGTCCCGGCGGGCGCTGGGGCGCCAGGGCGGCATCGCCGGCGTCGACATGGTGACGCTCAATCGCCTCGCCGAACTGGTCGCCGGCCCGACCTTGGCGGCCGCGGGCCGGTCGCCGGTGTCCACCCCGGTGATCGATCTCACGATCGCGTCGTTGCTCGCCGACGATCCCGGCCCGTTCGGCGCGGTGGCCACCCACCCATCCACCGTGGTCGCACTGCGCGAGCTCCACACCGAACTCCGCCTCGCCGACCCCGCCGCGGTCGCCCGGCTGCGCGACCAGTCGCTGCGGGGCCGCCAGGCGGTCCGGATCAGCACGGCCATCTCGGCCGCGCTGGCCGCCGACTGGTACGACGAGGCCGACCTCTACGAATCCGCCACGGCGGCCGTCGACCGGGCGGTCCCGGCGAGGCTCCAGCGTCTCGTACTCCATCTGCCCTCCGAGCTCCCCGGTCGCGCGGTTGCCTTCATCCGAGCGCTCGGCGCACGGATCGACGTCCGCGTCGTCTCGCCGCTCACCGGCGACGCCGCCGCCGATGCCGACACGCGCCGACTCGTCGACGCGATCGGTGCGACCGTCGACGAGGCCGATCAGGACCCCGCGGACGAACCTGCCCGGCCGGTCGAGATCGTCACCACCACCGACGCCGACGAAGAAGTCCGCGAGGCGACACGGCTCGTCGTCGAGGCGGCGCGGTCGGGCACCCCGTTCGAGCGGATCGCCGTGCTCTGG
>CAYGKI010000095.1:6677-8575 GCA_964350235.1 uncultured Gemmatimonadaceae bacterium
CGTACTCTGGCCGGCGCAACGACCCTATGCCCGGCTGGTCGAGCACCACTTGACCGCCGCGGACATCCCCTGGAACGGTCGACCGGGCACCACGCTCGCGGAGCGTCTCGCACCCCGTCTGGTGCTCGACCTCCTCGACGTCGATCGGCGCGGGCTGCGCCGGCGCAGCGTGTTCGACCTGCTGGCCGACCTGCCGCTCCGGGCCGCCGACGGCGACCATCTCCCCACCGCCAGCTGGGAACGTGTGAGCCGCGAAGCCGGAGTGGCGAGAGACGACGACTGGGACCGCCGACTCGGGTCGTTGGGCTCCACCGAGCGGTGGGGCACCTCGGCGTCGTCGCTGCGGGACTTCATCGCCGAACTCCGAAACCAGCTCGGCCACCCGGGCGCCACACGCTCGTGGGCCGAGTGGGCCGACTGGTGCAACGAACAGCTCGAGACGCGACTCGGCCTGCAGACGATCGAGCGACTCGCCGAGCCCGAGTACCGCGCCTACGAGGCCCTCACCGGCGCACTCGATCGGCTCGGCCACCTCGACCCGGTCAGTGCGCCGGTCACCCGCCACCGTTTCCGCACCACCCTCGAGGCCGAACTCGACGCGTTGCCGCCACGGCAGGGGCGCGTCGGGCAGGGTGTCACAGCGGCGCCGTTGGCGGGGGCCGTCGGGCTCGACATCGACGTCGCCATCGTCCTCGGCGCAGCCGAGGGACTGCTGCCGCCGCGCCCCACGAGCGACCCGCTGCTGTCCGACGCCGACCGCGCCCTCGCCGGGCTCCCAACGGCCGATGCCCGGGCCATCCGGTTGCACCGGGTGCTGCTCGCCACATTCGCCACGAGCGCAGTCACCCTCACGGCACCCAGGGGCGATCTGCGCTCGACATCGTCGAGCGAGCTGTCGCGGTGGATCGCCCCGTGGGCCACCGAGTGCCGAACCGTGGCCTCGCACCATGCGGGCGTGGCCACGGTGACGTTCCCCGCCAGCCCACTCGAACATCGCCTTCGGGATCGCCTCCACCACGTCGGTCACGCACGATCGCGCGGCGAGGGACCCGTCGACGACGACGTCGTGCTGCGCGGCGTGCGGCTGATCGAGGCTCGACGCAGCGACGTGCTCACCGGGTACGACGGCGACCTGTCGACCGTCGCCGTGCCTCACCTCGACGACGTCGTCTCCCCCAGTCGCCTCGAGTCGTGGACGGCATGTCCGCACGCGTACTTCGGTCGGTATCTGCTCGACGTCGAACCGATCGACGAGCCCGGTGACGAGATCAGCATCACCGCTCGCGATCGAGGAACCGCCCATCATGCGGCGCTCGACCTCTTCCACCGGGCCGTCGTCGAGGGCACGCTTGCTCAACCCGGCCCCGACGGCTGGGCCGACGAGCACCGCGACGCCCTCACCGAGTACTTCGATCAGGTCTGCGAACGCACCGAACGCCGGGGGCGCACGGGTCGTCCGGCCTTCTGGGCCGACGAACGGGCACGCATGCTCGACGACCTGCTCACCTGGCTCCGCCACGACAGCGAGCTCGTCGTGACTCGCGGTTCCGTCGTGCTCGCATCCGAGCTGCGATTCGGCACCGGCGACGGCGCGTCGATCGCGCTGCCCGACGGACGCCGGATCACCTTGAAGGGTTCGATCGACCGGGTCGACCGCGCCCGCGACGGCAGCCTGGTGGTCACCGATCACAAGTCCGGCGGCAAGGACAAGTTCAAGGACATGTCTGCCGATGACCCCACCGCCGGCGGCACCCTGTTCCAGCCAGATCGCCAGCGTGTCGTGGTCTGCGTCGGCAACTGGCGGGAATCCGAACGGCATCCCGCGCCCCGGATGCTTGCCGAGAAACGACCGTGCCTCGTCGCTACCCTTCGCGGTCTCGGCAGCAGCGAAACCCCAT
>CAYGKI010000095.1:8585-10098 GCA_964350235.1 uncultured Gemmatimonadaceae bacterium
GCTCCCGAGTTACGCAGCGGCCGCCCGAGCCCGCTTCGGCGCCCCGGACACGCCGGTGCTGGCCGAATACGGGCTGCTCCGCAAGGGTGACTACGCACGACCCGGCTTCGCGATGACGACCGAGGTCGACCAGCGCGTGAGCGAGGCGCTCGCGCTGGTCGTCGCCGGCATCGAAACCGGCTACTTCCCCAATCGTCCCGAGCGGCCGGGTTGGCGGTTCTTCGTCGGCTGCCACTACTGCGAGCCCGACGGCCTCGGAACCGCCGAACGGTGGGCGGAATGGGAACGCAAGCAGCACGACCCGCGGCTCGCCCCGTGGTTCGGGACGCCCGGGAACGAGGACGACGCATGAGCGTCACCGCCGACTCGGCCCACGTGTCGCCACCGCCACCACCCGACGAGGCCGAGCGCGAACGGATCCGCACCGATCTCGACGCCACGCTGTTCGTCGAGGCCGGCGCGGGCGCCGGCAAGACCAGCTCGCTCGTCGCCCGCATCGCCAACCTCGTCCGCTCGAACGTTCCGATCACCGCGATCGCCGCGATCACGTTCACGGAGAAGGCCGCCGCCGAACTGCGCAGCCGGACCCGGCAGCAACTCGAAGCCGACCGGTCCCCGGAGATCGAGGCCGCGCTCGCCCGGCTCGACCATGCGCCGATCGGCACCCTGCATTCGTTCGCACGGCGGATCCTCTTCGACTTCCCGATCGAAGCCGGTCTGCCACCGGGTTTCACGGTCCTCGACGAACTCGAGAGCGGGCTCGCGTTCGAAGAGCAGTGGAACGACCTGCTCGACCGCTTGCTCGACGAGGCCGAACCCGCGGGCGGCCTCATGGGCGGCGGGCGCGCGTTCGTCGAGTTGTGCGAGTTCGACGGGTTCGGCGTCGACAAGGGCGCCCGTCGGATGGCCGAGGACTTCCGCTCCAACTGGGATCTGGTCCACGACCGCGTCGATCTCGACGATCCGGGCCCGCTCGTGCTCGACCTCTCGGGCATCCTCGAACTCGCCGGCCGAATCGAGTCCACGCCCGTCCCCGACGGTGACACGCAGGCCGAGACGGTGGCCCTGATCTCCTCGCTGACCGCAGGGCTGCGGAGCCAGAGCCTGCGCACACGCCTCGAAGCCCTCTCGGCCATCGACGACAAGTTCGGCGAGTGGACCAGTCGCAAGAGGTTCCCCGGCGCCAAGGGCACGTGGACCGCGGCATTCGGCCCGGGCGGCGCCGACGCACTCGAAGCCCTCCGCGCCGACGAAACCGAACTCGGACAGCTGGCCCACCACGCGCTCGAGGGGGTGAAGCGGCATCGGCGGCTGCTGCTCGGCGCCGTCGTCGGCCGCTTCGTGCTCGACGGCGCCGCCGATCGCGCGGCCTCGGGACAGCTCGAGTTCCACGATCTGCTCGTGCTTGCGCGCCGCCTGCTCACCGATCACGCCCCCCTGCGTCGGATCCTGCACGAGCGCTACCAGCGGGTGCTGCTCGACGAGTTCCAGGACACCGATCCGATCCAGCTCG
>CAYGKI010000096.1:0-10084 GCA_964350235.1 uncultured Gemmatimonadaceae bacterium
TCACGCTCAACCGACTCGGAGGCCTCGACGCGCGTGCGTATCACCCAACGGATCATGCTCGATCGCTCCATCTCGTCCGTGCAGAAGGGCCTGTCGGAGATGGCGCGACTCGAGCGCCAGATCGCCACGGGCCAGAAGCTCGAGCGCCTGTCCGATGATCCGGTGGCGGGCCGCGCCGTCCTGGAGGTGGATACGCAGCAGCGCCACCTCGACCAGATCGGGCGGAACATCGAGAGCGCACGCGGACGGTTGGCGCTGGAGGACGCGACGCTCCAGGGCCTCACCGGCATCCTCGGCCGAGCCCGGGAGCTGGGGATCGCCCAGGCGTCCGATACCGGGAACGGCGACACACGCACGACCGCAGCGCTGGAAGTGGCGGAGCTACGGTCGGCGGTGGTCCAAGCGGCGGGCCAGACCATGGCCGGCGAGTACGTCTTCGGCGGCGCGTACACCGATCGCCCCCCCTTGGACGCCACGGGCGCCCTCGACCCGGCAGCGCCGGCTCGCGGCGCGCGCTCGTTCGAGGTAGGCCGCGGCCAGACCGCACAGGGCGCGCACGACGCCGGCGAGATCTTCGTGGACTCGGACGGGCTTGGGTCTCTGGAAGCGCTGGAGGCCGCCCTCCTGGCCAATGACACCGACGCCATCGATGCCGCCACCGAGCGACTCGGAGACGCCATCGGAGGCGTCCAGGAGCTGGTGGCCGAAGTCGGCGCCCGACAGACCCGACTGGATACGGCCGACGACGCCCGTGTCGTCCTCCAGGCCGTTCTGGAGGAGCGCCGCTCCGGACTCGCCGACGCATCCATCGAAGAAGCCGTCACCCGTCTGGCCGCGACTCAGTCGGCCTACCAGGGCTCGCTGCTGACCATGAGCCGCATCCTCGAAACGACGCTCACCCAATACCTGCGATGACCACCAGCGCTCCCGCGGTAAAGTCGAAGCCGGGCGTGTCCACGGCCGCCTCCGCCCTCCGCGTCCGCTTCCCCGAGGGTCTCCTCGGCTTCCCGGACGCCTCGCACTTCGACCTCATGGAGGGCCCCGGCTCGGGGCTCTTCCTGCTGGCCGGGGTGGAGCCCACGTCGCCCACGCTCGTGCTGGCCGATCCGTTCGCCTACTTCGACGGGTACGAGGTCGAGCTCGCGCCGCGGTACCGGGAGTTGGTACAGGCGAGCCACGAGTCCCAGATCGGCATCCTCGCCATCACGGTGCCGGATCTGGAGACCGGTCGCTGGACGGCCAACCTGCAGGGACCGGTGGTGGTGAACGTCACCCGCGCCCTGGCGGCGCAAGTGGTGCTCACTGGATCTTCGTGGAGCGTTCGTCAGCCCTTCAGTCCCTGAGGGAGGACGCCACCCGGCGGCGCCGATGAGGGCCTGACCGGGGAAACCGGTCTCAGTGGAGACCGTAGCCGACGGCCGGACGAGACACGTCCAGCAGTCGTCGCACCGCGCCCGTGAGCACGTCCGGCGGACAGGGAAGCCGCAGCACCAGGGCCTCCTCGGGCCGCCCGGCCGAGGAGGGACGCACCAGGCGGACCGCCGTCAGCCGACCGACCGTGGGCGCACCCTCGGCAGAGCGGCGGAGCATCAGGCCCGGGTTCTCGGGAAGGATGAGCAGGTCCGCGGGCTCGGATCCCCGCCCCTCCGGCGTGCCCGTCTCCACTTGATAGCCGTGCCGGCCGATGAGCAGGCCCAACGGTCGACGGACCCCGTCCGTGAGGCTCTCGTGCAAGAGAACCCGACGAGCCGTGGAGCGTCTGCCCTCCCCCTGCGCTCCGCCCTCCGAGCCCGACAGCCCCGCCCCCAATTCCACCTCGTCCAACGGGAAGATGACGTCGACCGCCGTGCCGGCACCCGGAGACGAGTGCAGCTCGAGTCGCGCCTCCGACGCGCGCACGGCCTCGAGGACCATGGCGAGGCCCAGCCCCGTTCCCTCGCCGTGACCTTTGGTGGTGACCCGGGCGTCGAACACGCGGTCCCGGACCTGGTCGGGGATCCCCGTCCCGGAATCGCGCACCGACAGCGTCACGAGCCCTCGCCCCCCGACGGTGGTCCGCTCGACGGCAACCTCCACCACACCGTCGCTCTCCACGGCGTCCCGGGCGTTCACCACCAGGTTGAGGAGCATGAGCTCAATGTCCCTGGCCCGCGCCGCCACGACCGGACCGTCCTCCGGCACGTCGCAGACCAGCGTGATCCCGGGATGCATCAGCGCCCGCAACAAAGGCTCCATCTGCAGGACGCACTCGGAGATGTCCACCCCGTCGGGCGCATCATCCGCGCCCATGTCCAGGACGCCACGCGACAGCCGCATGCCCCGCCGCGCCGCGTCCAGGAGCTGGCCCATGACCTGCCTCGCCCGAGCTCCCTCCGGGAGGTCCGCTTCCACCAGGCCGGCGAAGCACTCGATGGCCATGAGGATGTTGCTCAGGTCGTGCACCATGCCGCTGGCCGCCCGCCCCAGGGATTGCAGGCGCAGCGCCGACCCGTCGGCGACGGGCGCACGGAGCGCCTCCTCGGACTCGAGGCTGCGGACCACCACCAGCCACCCCGCGGGCTCGCCTTCCAGGGAGCGGCACGTGTCCACCACGCAGCGGCCCCAGAACCGAGAACCGTCCGCCCGGGCCCGCCAGCCCACGTCCTCCCATCGTCCGTGTCGATGAAGACAGCGTCGAATCCGGGTCCACATGCCCGGGGACCGGCCTTCGGCCAGAACCACGTCCAGCGGCCGCCCCAACACGCCAGGGGCTTCTCGTCCGAACAGGGCGGCGGCTCCGGCGCTCCATCGCTCGACGCGGCCCTCGGCGTCCACCCAGAAGTGGGCGGTGACGGTGCCGCGAGCCACGCGCTGGTGGCTCGAGCGGGGCTCCTGGGGGAGCTGCGATTCGGAGCGGATCGTGGTGTCCAGACGCATCGAGTGGTGAGAACCGTGAACAGAAGCATCTGCGCGGCAGCACTCTATCTCGTATGCGTCCCACCGGCAACCCACGAGGGATTGTGGCGCGGAGAATGCGCGGCTATTCGCACCCCGCCTGCGGCGCCGGCGCACCGGCATCGCCTTCCGAGGGGTCCCCGATCAACCCGGCGAAGAGGACGGTGCCGGACAGCCGCTCGCGAATGGCCAGGACGAAGGGACGGTCGGCGACGAAGCCCGTGAACGAAGTCACACCCACCCCCACGGCGGTCACCGCCGCGGCTCTGGTGCCCGCCTCGTCCACCTCCAGGAACGTCTTCTGGCGCACGAAGTCCAGGCAGAGGCCCACGTCTTCCGTCATGCCCGAGAAGTCCGCCGCTCCGCTGAACGCCACCTCCATCCCCATCCGCCGGAGGGCATCGTTCAGATATCCGTCCCAGGTCAGCCGGAGCCTGGGCAGAGAGAGCAGGTCGATCTCGCGCGGCTCGCCCAGGGTCCCCAGGATCTCGGCCCACCGGGCAGGCGTGAGCCCGGCGACGAAGTCCCGGGCGTCACCCTGCGGAACGATGAGCGTCATGGCGAAGGCCCCGCCGCCGTAAGGGAGCTCGGCGATCTGGAATCCGGCGGCTCCCCCCAACGCCACCTCCGCGTCGGTCATCCGCATCATGGGGACCCGAACCGTCAAGCCGTCCCCCCGCGTGAAATCCACGCCCCTTCGAAGTAGATGGCGTTCACCAGGAGCATGGCGAGCTCCGGATCCAGCGTCCCCAGGATCGCGTCGATGAGGCCGTCGGTCCGGTCGGCCACCCACGCGTTGATCTCCTGCAGGGTGGCGGGGTCGGCGAAGCTCCGGGAAGCCGCCTCGGCGTCGAAGGACTCCCTCACCGCCTGGAAGAAGGCCTCGCGGAACGAGATGTCCTCGTTCGCCCATAGGGCGTTGGCGATGGCGAAGCGGACGTTGGGATCCAGGTCCTCGAGGAGGTCGATGAGATCACGATACGCCGCGTTGATCTCGTCCTGGCTCAGGTCGTCGAAGCCGAGGGTCGACCGCATGGCGTCGAACGTGCCGGTCCGGGCCCCGTTCAACGTCATGCCCAGAGCCATGGACGCGCTCAGCGGGGAAAGCACCACGTTGGGCCGATCGTCCTCGCCCACCACGGTCCGGAGAAGCTCCAGCCCGAACGCGTTGGAGTGCTCGATGAGCGCCTGCTCCGAGGCGCTCAGGCTCCGGGGCAACGAATCGATGGGCCCGGCGTCCACGGGATCCAGGGCGTTCGAACAGCCGGCGGCGAACATCGCCGCAGCGGCAGCGGCTACGAAGCAGGTCCTGACACGCATGGGAGACTCCCGTCCACGTGGTTGTCGAAGAGGGCTCCGGGATGACGCCCGGAGCCCTCTGTCATCCGACCCTAGGACGAACGAGGCCGCAGAACGTGACGGCGAGCGCTCGAGGAACGGGCCCCGCGAACCGCTCCGGGCCCCGGAGGCCGGGGCCGGACCACTCGAAGGATCAGCCGATCTCGGAGTGCTTGCCGATGATCTTGCCCACGAGGCCGTACTCGACGGCGGCCTCCGCGTCGAGCCAGAAGTTCCGACGCGTGTCGTCTTCGATCTTCTCGAGCGTTTGGCCGGTCTCGCGCGCGAACACGTGGTTCAGGCGATCCCGCATCTTCAGGATCTCCCGCGCCTCGATCTCGATGTCGCTGGCGGCACCTCCCGCGCCCCCCGAAGGCTGGTGGAGCAGGAAGCGCGTGTTCGGAAGGCTGTACCGGTCCTCCCTGGGAACGGCCACGTAGATGAGTGCCCCGGCGCTGGCGACCCAGCCCGTGCCCACCATCCGCACCCGAGGCTCCACGAACCGGATCATGTCGTGAATGGTGTCACCCGACTCGACGTGTCCACCCTGTGAGTTCACGTAGACGGTGATGTCGTCGTCGGACTCGCTGGCCAGCGCCAGCAGCTGGGACATGACGGACGCGGCGAGCTTCTGGTTCACCTCGCCGGTGATGACCACGGTCCGGGCCGCGAAGAGCCGCTCCGCGATGAACGCGTGGGGGAAGTCGAGAGAGGGATTGACCGGTGTGGTGTTTTCTGGCTGAACGATGCGGGACATGGAGGGGGATCCTGAGGCTGCCCGCCGCGACCGGCACGGGTTGATTCTGGGGTGCGGGACTCCGGATACGTGCCGAACACCAGCACCCTCCGGAGTCCCTCGACCCGTCCCATACGCCCGAGCGCGCACGGGGTTTCCCCCACGGCATCAACAGCTCGGAGCCCCTCCCTCCCGATGGACACCGGTGGCGCGAAGGATATCCTCCATCAGGCACCAACGGGTGAAGGCCGACTGGATGAGGTTCACGCCGACGAAGGCCGTGAACAGGTACCACCATGGGCTCACCCAGGTACCCAACGCCAACGAGAGGAGGATGAAGGTTCCCGCGATGGCTCTGATCTTCCGTTCCATGGTCATGTCGATCTCCGTTCGTTCGTTCGAGGCGCCGGTCAGGGACCGGCGTCGTGGTCAAGAACCCGCGCCCGCCTGCCTCACCGCTCGCTCCACGTCCCCCGCGAAGGCCCGTATGCGGTCGTTCGGGTCCTCGCCGTCGGCCCAGCCCTCCACAGCCGCCAGCAACCGATCCGCGTCCTCGTCGGGAAGGACCGAGAAGACCATCCGCGAGCGGTAGGGCGCCACCTCCCCGTACCAGCCACGGGCACCGGCCCCGTGCCCCTCCAGAGGGAGGCGGCTGAAGACCGGTACGCCGGCGATCTCGAGCTGCCGGGTGACGAGCGCGTCGTCGTCTTCCAGATACGTCAGGAACACAAGCTTCATGATCGCCTCCTGGGCGTGGTGGTCGGGGGGGATGCCGCGCGGCGCAGGCTCATGCCGCGGAGGGGGTCTGCTGGCCGCGGCGCACCAGGTAGTAGATCCCCGGAACCACGAGCAGGGTGAGCACGGTGGAGGCTATGGCGCCCGTGATGAGCGCCACCGCCAGCCCCTGGAAGATGGGATCGAACAGGATCACGATGGCGCCGATGACCACCGTTCCCGCGGTCAGCGCGATGGGGCGCGTTCGGACCGCGCCGGCCTCGATGACCGCCTTCTCCAGCGGCACCCCGGCCTGGGTCCTGGCCTCCAGGTAGTCGATGAGCAGGATGCCGTTGCGGACCATGATGCCGGCCAACGCGATCATGCCGATCATGGACGTGGCCGTGAAGAAGGCACCGAAGATCCAGTGTCCGGGCGCGATGCCCACCAGGGTGAGGGGGATGGCGGCCATCATCACCAACGGCGTCGAGAACGACCCGAACCAGGCCACGATGAGCACGTAGATCAGCACCAGAGCGCCCGCGAAGGCGATGCCCAGGTCGCGGAACACCTCGTAGGTGATCTGCCACTCCCCGTCCCACTTCATGACCGGGCGGTCCGTGGCCAGCGGCTCCCGGGCGAACAGCCTGCCCAGGCCGGTTCCGTCGGCCAGCTCGATGGCCTCGAGCTCATCCTCCAGGTCGAGGATGGCGTACACGGGGCTCTCCTCCTCCCCGGCCACCTCCGCCGTGACGTAGATCACCGGACGGCCGTTCTTCCGGTCCACCACCTGCTCGGCGGTCCCGTCCACCGTGTGAACCAGCTCGGACGCCGGAACCGTGGTTCCGAGCCTGGAGCCCAGCTGAATGCGCGAGAGCCGCTCGATGCCCGAGCGATCCGACTCGTCCAGCCTGACCCGCACCGGCACCGGAGTTCTGGCCTCCGGCACGGACAGGAAGGTGGGCACGTGACCCGACAGGGCGAGCCGGGTGGCGTGGACGACCTGCTCCTTGGCCACGCCCGAGATGGCGGCCTTCTCGGCGTCGACCTCCAGCCGAACCTCGCGCTGCGGCGCCGCCAGCGACCAATCCACGTCCACCACGCCGGGATGTGCCTCGAACCGGCGCATGACCTCACGAGCCACCCGTTCCCGCTCCACGGGGTCGTCCCCATAGATCTCCGCCACCAACGTGGAGAGGACGGGCGGCCCCGGCGGCACCTCCACGATCTTGGCGCTGGCGCCGGTCCCGGAGGCGGCCACGATCTCCTCCACGATGGGTCGGAGGGCGCGGGCCACGTCGTGGCTCTGCGCGTCCCGCTCCGACTTGTCCACCAGGTTGACCTGGAGGTCGGCCACGTGCGCCCCGGAGCGCAGGTAGTAGTGGCGGATCATTCCGTTGAAGTTGAACGGCGCCGCCGTGCCGGCGTAGAGCTGCACGTCCGCCACCTCGGGCACGGCGCCCACGGCACGGCCCACGTCCTGGGCCAGGGCCACCGTGGCCTCCAGGGGCGTCCCCTCGGGCATGTCGAAGATCACCTGCACTTCGTTCTTGTCGTCGAAGGGCAGCATCTTCACGGTCACCGATCGGGTCACGAACATCCCCGCGGCGCCCACCAGGAACACGCCGATGACGCCGAGGGCGGCCCAGAGCCGCGCGGGCCGCTCGATGAGCGGCCTCATGAGCCGCTCGTATGTCCTGTAGATCCCGGTGTTCTCCAGGACGTACGCCTCTCCCTCACCTTCCCCGTGCTGGCCCTTGAGAAGCCGGAAGGCCAGCCAAGGCGTGATGATCAGCGCCACCGCCAGACTGAACAGCATGGCCACAGTGGCACCGATGGGCATGGGGCTCATGTACGGACCCATGAGGCCACCCACGAAGAGCATGGGCAGCACCGCGGCGATGACCGTGAGCGTCGCGAGAATCGTCGGGTTGCCCACCTCGTCCACGGCCGCCCGGGCCGCCGCTTTGAGGGGGCGGTCCCTCATGGCGAAGTGACGCTCCATGTTCTCCGCGACGATGATGGAATCGTCGATGACGATCCCCGTGACGAAGATCAGCGCGAACAGGGTCACCCGGTTCAGCGTGTAGCCGAACACCTGGTAGACGAAGAGGGTCAGCGCGAAGGTGACGGGAACCGCCACCATGACCACCACGGCGCTCCGCCAACCCATGGTGAGGAGGATCACCAGCCCGACGGCCACCACGGCCATGACCAGGTGCTCCTGCAAGGTCACCACCTTGTGGCGGGCGGTCTCCCCGTAGTTGCGCGTCACCTCCACGGACACGTCGGCCGGTAGAATCCTGCCGTGGGCCGCCTCCAACCGGTCCTCGAGGGCCCGGCCGAGCGCCGTGGCGTCGGCCCCGGGCCGCTTGGATACCGCCACGGATACCATGGGTACCCATGGACCGCCCCCTTCGGCGTGCATGGTGTAGGTGGTCACCTCGGCGGGACCATCCACCACCGTGGCCACGTCCCTGACCTGGACCAGAGCCCCGTCCCGGACGTCGAGGACCACCTGCTCCACGTCGCGCGCGCTGGTGAGAAAGCTCCCGGTGGTCACGCGAACCACTTCGTCCTGGCGCGTGTAGTCGCCCGACTGGAGCTCCGTGTTCTCGGCGGCCAGCCGCTCTGCCACCTGAAGTGGATCGATGCCGTAGAGCGCCAGCCGCTCCGGATCGAGCTCCACGCGCACCTCCCGGGTCTCACCGCCCACCACCTGAACGGCGCGAACCTCGGGAACGGCTTCGAGGGCGGCCTTCAACTCGTCCGCCGCGGCCCGCAGCTCGGATTGACCCAGATCACCACCATGCAGCGTCGCGCTGAAGAACGGCACGTCGTCGATGGTCACCGTCTTGATCATGGGAAAGCCCAGGCCAGGGGGCATCCGATCCGCGTTCTTCATGAGCGTGCTGTGGAGCCGGACCAGGCTCTCCTCCATGTCCCGTCCCACCTCGTACCGCACGGTGGCCAGCCCGAAGCCCGACTCGGCATGGGTGTAGACGTACTCCACACCCTCGATGCCCGAGAGCACGCTTTCCAGCGGCACCAGAACCCGGTTCTCCACCTCGGTGGGAGAGGCACCCGGCATGGGTAGGTAGATGTCCGCCAGCGGCACGATGATCTGCGGCTCTTCCTCCGATGCCATGGTCGCCAGCGTCCAGACGCCCACACCCAGGGCCGCGGCCATGAGAAGCGGCGTGAGCTTGGATTCCATGAACGCGCCGGCGAGGCGCCCCGCGATGTTCTGTCTCATCGAGCCTCCTCCGTTCCGGAAGTGGCTCCCGCCCAGGACTCGTCACGCACCGAAGCCACCCCCCTGCCGTCGGCGAGCTCGGCGCTGGGCCGACGCACCACCCTCAAGGCTCCGGAGGGGCCCGCCAGGAGCTCCACGGCATCCGCCCGGCGAGCGCCGAGCCTGACCCAGCGGAGACGCAGCACGTCACCCTCCACGGTGTAGATGCCGGTCAGCTGACCGCGCTCCACCACCGCGTCCGCCGGAATCCAGCGTGTCGCCGGTTCTTCCGAGGGCACGTGGAGACGGGCATAGGCACCCGGGTAGGCACCCGCCAGCGGCTCGAGCGGCGTCAGCTCCACCCGGAACGTGCGACCGCCTCCGGCCAGGGCCGGCACGACGCGATCGACTCGCGCGGGCACCACCGACGCCCGGGTGCTCACGTCCAGGGTCGCTCCCTCGGAAACGATCCCCATGAGTGCCGCAGGAAGCTCGGCGACGATGTCCGTCGTCCGGGCATCCACCAAGGACAGCAGCGGGGCGCCCGGATTCGCCAGGTCACCGGGATCCACCCGCCGACGCCCGCGAAAGGGGCCGTCACCACCGCATACGCCTCCTGGGCCTGAGCCTCGGCCAACGCCGACCGGGCAGCCTCCAGGCGAGCGGCGCTCGAGTCCAGCTCCTGGTCCGACGCGGCACCCGCCGCCGCTAGACGCTCGATGCGTCCATGGCTCTTCTCGGCGAGCTCGAGCGCCGCCCGCGCCGCGCTCACCCGGGCCGTCACGTCGCGGGCGTCCAGGGTCGCCAGTCGGTCTCCGGCCGCGACACGGCTGCCCACGTCGACGTGCACTGCCATGACGGTACCACTCATGCGGGTGGCGATGTTCGCCGCACGCTCCGCCGTCACCTGAGCGGCATGCGTCACCATGGCCGGAGCCAGCACCGGCGCGGAAACGGTCACCTCCACGGGCGGTCCGTGGGACTGGACGCGCCCAGGCTCGTCGGAGCCGCATGCCACGGCGCTCAAAGAGAGCGCCAGCAGAGTCAGCTTGGTCTTCATCGGTTCGCTCCTTCGGGGTAGACGGCATCGAGCTCGGGATCGTCCAGCAGAAGCAGGCGCGCGGTGG
>CAYGKI010000097.1:0-10067 GCA_964350235.1 uncultured Gemmatimonadaceae bacterium
GGTTGGGCCGTGCTCAGCGGCGTCTCGTCCCGGTGCGTGTACGGGGGCGTCGCGGAGGTGAGCGTGTACGTCGCCGAGGATGCGCGTGGCAGGGGCGTGGGGTCGGCGCTTCTGGCGGAGCTGGTGCGGCGATCCGAGGAGGCCGGGCTCTGGACGCTGCAGGCCGGGATCTTCCCGGAGAACCGGGCGACGCTGGCGCTCCATGCGAAGCACGGCTTCCGCGAGGTGGGGCGGCGGGAGCGCATCGGCCGGATGGGCGGACGCTGGAGGGACACCCTCCTCCTGGAGCGTCGGAGCCGGGTGGTGGGCGCGGACTGAGGTCCGCGTGGCGCGCTGGAAGCCGACGCCCCTTCGGGTTGCGTCGGCGTTCGCGGTCCCGCGAGAATCCGGGCATGGACGTGACCATCTATCCCAACCAGGCCCGCCCGGGCGTCGGGCTCCGCCCCAAGAGCGAGAGCCAGCGCCCGCTCCTCCCCCAGCACAGTCGGCACTGCCCGGTCCTGGAGGCCGGCAGCTCCCTGGGCTTCCTCGTCTACCCTCCGCTGGAGAAGCACGAGGCGTACTTCGTGGAGTACAACGGGGAGGGGATCTACGACTTCAAGTACTTCCTCCAGAACCCGACCGGAAAGTGGGACCCGCTCTTCGCCGTGCGCTGGCAGCTTCCCGTGGGGAGCATCGGCAAGATGAACAGCGAGGTCGCCTTCGCGGTGGAGAACCCGCCCATCGACGAGGCCGCGGCACGCCGCATCGTGCGGGCGTTCATGGTGCCCGAGGATCTGGGTACGCCGCCAGGCGCCGTCACGCTCCGGGGCGCCTACAACTTCCACACGCCCGAGGGCTGGGACACGGTCTACACGTCCGTGCTCAACCACATCGACCGCCCGGTGGCGCCCGCACTGACGGTGCGCGTCGAGACGGACTGGTACCCACAGCACACCGAGTTCCGGTACGTGTTGGAGCCCGGGCAGGGGATCCCAGGCGCGCACAGCCTGCCCATCGGGCAGGTGTTCTTCGTGCCCCGAGAGGAGCCGACGCTCCGGGACGCCTCCAAGGAGGAGACCGAGGCTCTCAACCAGTCCCGCGCCGACTTCAACGAGGAGAAGTCGGGGCAGAAGAGGACGACCCGGTACGGGCTCGAGTACAGCCCGTACTACTCGAAGGAGAGCCGCCGGCGTCGCGGCGTGGGCGCCAGCCAGTCCGACGCGGACAACGACGACGGCGAAGACGACGAGGGTTGACCCGGTGGAACGGCGGCGACTAGGTTCGCCGCACAATTCGATCTTTGCGGGCGGAGCATCACGGAAGCCGGTGAGAATCCGGCACGGCCCCGCCACTGTGTTGGGCACGGCAGCAGCATCGCCGTAAGGCCCCCTCATCGAAGCCACTGGGGTGGAGACACCCTGGGAAGGCGAGGGAGCGCCGCCCTGAGTCAGGAGACCTGCACGCCCGCGTTCCTTTGCACTCTTCGAGGGGAAGCGTGCGGGTTTTTTCATGCCTCGCGGGAGCGTTCGCGCTCCTGTGTGCCACAGCCGACGCCGGGGCCCAGTACCCGGGCGAGATCCGCGGTGACGTCGTGGACGTGCTCTCCGGGCGTCCGGTTCCGTCCGCGGACGTGCGGCTCTCGGGTGCTCCGGGGGGTGCCGTCACCGACGCCACCGGCCTCTTCCGCATCCGTGGGCTGGAGCCGGGGAGCCACTTCGTCGAGGTCCGGGCTCCCGGCTATGCTCCTGGACGGCGCGAAGTGGCCGTGGCCAACGGAGTGGCCACGGTCGTCCACTTCGAGTTGGTTCCGGAAGCCATGGAGGTGGCGGGCCTGGTGGCGCGGGTGGACGCGGTGGCACCTGGTGCCCGCTCCCTCACCGGCGCGGCGCTTCGCGCCGGGGGCGCCACCACGGTAGGCGCGCTGGCGGCAGCCCTTCCCGGCGTGACCGTGGAGTCCCGCGGCCGTGGGGGCAGCCAGGTCCCGTCCATCCGCGCCAGCGGGGGCGACGCGGTTCTGGTGCTCGTCGACGGGGTGGCCATCAACGACCCCGTCACCGGTGAGGCCGACCTCTCCACGCTTCCCGCTTCCGGCGTCACCGCCGTTCACGTGCTCCCCGGCGGTCGCTCGGCCCGGTTCGGGGCACGTGCGTCCGGAGGCGTCATCCTGGTGGAGACGGGGGGCGGCGAGAGGCCGGGGCGCGCCATCGGTGTCTCCGTCGGCTCGCTGGGCGCCTGGAGCGCCGACGGGTCGTGGGTCTCGGCGGTCTCCGGCGGGTCCCTGGAGATGGGCGCCGGAGCAGGCGGGTCGGACGGTCGCTTCGAGTTCCAGATCCCGGACCAGGCCGGAGGAGGTCGCGCCACCCGTCGGAACGCCGGGGTGCGGAGCGCGCACGGCCGTGTCCTCTGGACCGGGGTCGGCCATGCGTGGAGCTACCGTGTGGGCGTCGCCGCCGAGGGGCTGGGCAGGGGGCTTCCCGGCAGAAGCTACGCGCCTTCCCTCACCGGGGAGCAGGATCTCCGGAGAGGCCGGCTTTCGGCATCCATGGACTGGGCGCCGGCCGGGCGCTGGAGCTTCACCGCCGATGGGCACGCGTTCCTGCAGAGCATGGATCACCGGGATCCCATGCCACCCTTCGGCGATCCCTACGACGACCGGACGGTGCTCCGCGGCGGCGGGGGCGAGCTCGGTGCGTCCTGGCGTCCCCGCGCTGGCGTGCGCATCGGAGGGGGCGTGGACGTCCGGCACCTCAACGTCCGCAGCAGTCAGCTTGCCGAAGGATCGGGCGTGGTGCACCGCACCGACACGGGGGTCCGGATGTCCGGGTCCGTCCAGGGCCCGGAGGGTACCAGCTTGTCCGCCGCCCTCGGAGCAGATCGGTCCGGCTTCCCGGCGGCCACCTACGTGAGTCACGACGTGGCCCTGGCTTGGGTCCACGGACGGGGCGTCCATGCCCGCCTGGGGCATCGAAGCTCGTTCAGCCCCCCGACCCTCGGGGACCAGTTCTTCCGGGAAGGCGTCGGCGTCCAGCCCAATCCGGACCTGGGCCCGGAGCGCGTTCCCTCGGAGTGGACCGTGGGCGTGGGCTGGGAGGGACGCGTATCGCGGATCCACACGTCGTTGGACGTGGAGGCGTACCGCGGCGACATCCGGGGGATGATCCTCTGGCTGCCCGATTTCCGGTTCGTGTGGAGCCCGCAGAACCGGGACGTCCGGCGACACGGGGCCGAGCTGGTGGCGACGGTCGGTGGCGTCCGGGAGCCGTGGGAGCTCCGTGGCCACGTCTCCTGGAACCGCGCCACCTATCTCCGGCCCGGGATGGAGGATACGCAGGTGGTCTATCGCCCGGAGCACGCCGGTGGCCTCGTCGCTTCCTGGGCCGCCGACCGCTGGCGGGCATCCGTGTCCACGGCGCTCGTGGGCGCCCGTTATCCCGTACCCAACCGCGTCAACCGGCTCCCCGCCTTCTGGACCACGGATCTCAACGTGAGCCGGACCTGGCGATCCACGCTCGGGACGCTCGAAGTGGGGCTCCAGGTGGAGCGGGTCTTCGACCAGCGCGACGCGCTCATCTTCGCCTACCCCGACCCCGGTCGCACGGCGCGCCTCAGCGCCCGCATCCAGTTCTGAACGGTTTCCATCCTTTCGATCTCCGAGGAGCACCCTCCATGTCCTGGTCCAGAAAGACCATCTCCGTCCTCGTCACCTTCCTCGCGCTCGTCGGGGCGTCCGCGTGCGACGACGACCCCGTCGGGCCGGACGTCTCGTCTCGCGCGCTGGGCGTGGTCCTCACCAGCACCGACTTCGGGCTCACCGTCTTCGACGTGGACGACCCCTCGGAAGCCCGGGTGGTGGGGCTGGGTCCGGACGGGAGCCCGGTCTCCCTGGCGGTTCGGGGCCGCTTCGCCGCCGTGCCCATGGGGATCGTTCCCGCAGTGGCGGTGGTGGACCTCCGGGACGGCATCCTGGCGCGCACGGTCGGGCTGCCCGCGGGATCCGGCGCGACGGGCGTGGCCTTCCTCGACGACTCGCTGGCCCTGGTGGCGAACCCGTCGCTGAACACGGTCACGCCGGTGAACGTCCGCGCCGGGACCGCCGGCGAAGAGGTGCAGGTGGGGCGCTACCCGCAGGCGGTGGTCGTCCACGATGGACGGGCCTACGTGGTGAACGCGGAGTTGGAGAGCTTCGCGCCCGCCGGCCCTTCCACGCTCACGGTCCTGGACGCCGCGACCCTGGGCGTGGTGGATACCATCGAGCTGAGCGGAGAGAATGCCGCTGCGGCTGCCGTCGGCCCCGACGGTCTCCTGTACGTCGTCCACTCGGGACGGTTCGGCGACGACGACGGCGCGCTCTCGGTGGTGGACCCGGTGGCGGGCACCGAGGTCGGCTTCCACTCCGGGTTCGGTGGCTTCCCGGGCTCGGTGACGGTGGGTGGGGACGGTCTGGTCTACGTGAGCGGCTTCGGTCTCGGCGTCCTCGTCTGGGACTCGGCGACGCGGACGTTCGTGCGGGACTCGGGGAATCCGGTGGCGCCCGGGGGAGTGGCCAGCACGTCCGGCGTGGGCATGGACCAGGAGGGGCGCGTCTACGCGCTGGAGCCCGACTGCCAGGATCCGTCGCGGGTCCACAGGTCGGAGGCTGACCGGAGGCGGTGGGGCTGGCCCTCGTGCTCCATGAGGGCCAGGATAGGCTCTCCGTCCCACCGTCCCCGTGAATCGAGCGCCCATGCTCCCGCAGGCCACGCCCCTCATCGCCCAGGTAGCCGACAGCGCCGCGTCCGGTGATGGCGTCCTCCTGGGTCTGTCCCCGGAGACCCAGGCCAAGCTCCTGGTGTCCCTGTTGGCGGTGGTCGCGCTCATCGTGGCGCGGCGCCTCCTCCTCCGCGTCCTGGAGTCCAGGATCCAGAGCGGGGCCGTGTTGTACCGGTGGGGGAAGGGGTCGGGGTACGCCGTCTTCGTCCTCGGGCTCCTGGTCGTCGTCCAGGTCTGGTTCAGCGCCATCCGGTCTCTGGGAACGTTCCTGGGGCTGGTGTCCGCCGGCCTGGCCATCGCGCTGAAGGATCTGGTGGCCGACGTGGCCGGGTGGGCCTTCATCATGTGGCGGAAGCCGTTCGAGCTGGGCGACCGCATCCAGGTCGGCGAGCACGCGGGCGACGTGGTGGACATCAGGGTCTTCGCCTTCTCCCTCATGGAGATCGGCAACTGGGTGTCCGCTGACCAGAGCACCGGGAGAATCATCCACGTCCCCAATGCGAAGGTGTTCGCCGAGTCGCTGGCGAACTACACGTCGGGTCTGGCCTTCCTCTGGAACGAGCTCGGCGTGATGGTCACGTTCGAGAGTGATTGGAGGCGGGCCAAGGGGATCCTGCAGGAGATCGCCGAGAGCGAGACCCACGGCGTGAGCCAGGAAGCCGAGGCCAAGCTGAAGCGGACGTCCAAGCGCTTCCTCATCCACTACACGCGCTTCACGCCCGCGGTGTACACGTCGGTCGAGGACAGCGGCGTGATGCTCACCATCCGGTACCTCTGCCACCCGAGGCAGCGCCGGGGCACGGCGCAAGTCATGTGGGAGCGGATCCTGGACGCCTTCGCGCAGGAGGACGGCATCGACCTGGCCTACCCCACCCAGCGGGTCTATCTGAATCCCATCGAGGGGAAGGCCGATGCGCGGGCCCCCTGGATTCCAGGACCCACGGCGCCGCAGGTGGACCCGAACGGCTGAGGACGGGCGTCCCGCGGGGCGATCCTGGCGTCAGTCGCGGGAATCCCCGGTCCGGGGCATCCGGAGCACCAGCACCTCGGGCTCGGGATTGGACGCGGCCACCACGAGCCGGTCCTCCCACACCGCGATGTACCCCGCCCTGGGGAGGAGCACCGAGCCCAGGTACGCGCCGGTTTCCAGATCCCACCGCTCCAGCAGGCGGCCCGCGTCGGGGCCGGCTCCCATGAACACCACGTAGAGCTCGTCCTCCCAGGCATCGACGGAGATGGCCGAGAATGTCGGGCTGGAGAGCCGAGTGGTCACCGTCGAGACGTTGCCGCTCCGGCTGCGGATCCGATCCTGGGTGGGAAAGGCCACCTCCTCGGGGTACCGCCACCGCTGCCCCTCCCATTCGACGCCGCGAAGCGGCAGGATCCCGTCCCCGGCCCCGAGGGCGTAGATCCATCCGTCCAAGGTGTCGGTCCGGGTCGCCAGGCCCTGGAGCGCCAGCCCTGTGGCCTCCACCGTCTCGCCGAGCTCGAGCGCCGGCCCGGCCGTGAAGGTCCCGGTGGCCCGTTCCAGGACGTAGGGGACGAGCATCTCCCCGTTCAGCATGAAGTGAAAGCTCGTCCCGGCCCGGTCCACGGCGAACCTGGACGGCGTCATGGGAAGCGCGGCGAGAGACAGCTCGTCGACGAGCTGTCCGGACGGGTCGAAGCCCGAGATGCGGGCGTTGCCGGCGTCCAGGACCCAGAGGGTGCCGCGCTCGTCCAGCTCCACCTCGCGGGGCCCCATCAGCTCTCCGGGTCCACCGCCGCGACGGCCCACGTAGCCGAGAAGGTTCCCGTCCCAGTCGAAGCGGGCCACGCGGCTGCCGTAGTGATCCAGGACCACGAAGCCCGAGGAGTCGGCGGCCGGCGATCCGGCGGAGAAGAGTGTGGTGTCCGCCACCCCCGCCCGGACGCGCGCCAGGGTGTCCCACGCCACGACCGATACGGATCTCGTGGGCCGTGGAGCCGTGGGCGACCGTGCCGCCCCGCCCGGGAGGGTGTCGGCATCCCCTTGGCAGCTCCCCAATCCGGCGCATATCAGGACGGTGGCCAGGACCGCCGTCCTCCGCCCGTCCGTGCGCCTCCCGGACCACCAGAGCGTCGCGGCCAGAAAGGCCATCAACACCAGCGGAAGCTGCAGGGTCTCTCTCCGCTCGTCCCGGAGCGTGCGTCCCGCGCCGTCGAGAACCACCTCCCGCTCCACCAGCGCGAACGGGGTGCGCAGGAACGAAGTCCGAGCGTCGGTGGGCGCGCCCGCCTCGGGATGCGGGGGGTGATCCGACGTCGTGGTGGTCGTCAACGGGACGCCCCAGGCGCCGATGCCGAGGGCGAGCAACGCCGTCGTGCCCCAGAAGCCGCGGCGAAGGCCCGAGGCGCTCGCGGGGAAGGGGGGCGGACGTCGGACGAGGGCCACCAGGGACACCAGCCAGAAGATTCCGAACAGAACGTTCAGGGTGAGTGCGACGCGGCTCATGCGATCACTGTTCCCCGGGTGAAGAGGATGGAGGAAGAGCGGCCGAATCGGCCACCATGCTCAGGATATGTGCACCCATGAGGATGCGGTGCCCGAGGCCGTCGGGCTCGAAGGTATCGGCCAGGAGGACATGGCCGTCAGGCCCCAGAAGCACCACCGCGGGTGTGCCGGGTGCTCCAGCGCGGAGGATGGCCCGTGCGGCGGTCCGGGTGTCGGCCGGTCCCAGACGTGGGAGCGAAGTGAGTCGGTCGTCCACCGCTCCGGGTCCGTCGCGGAGGACCGCCAGGGACACCGAGGGTTGGATGGGAGAAGGGGCGCGTTCCCGGAACGCCGTGAGCCAGGCCATCATGGCCGCTCGCCTCAGGGGGCAGTCCCCCGGCTGCACCACGAGGACGGCCACGGCACCGTCGGCCTCTCGAATCCGGTCGGGCGCGGCGGCACCGGCCTGGTGCCATCGGAAAGCGGACAGGGCCAGGAGCACGACGGCCGCCGCGAGCATGAGTCTGGTCGTATGCGTTTCGGACACCAGGTCCTCCTCGGGCGTGGGCGACGACGGTGGAGCGGGGAACCTCGCTTCCGGGTCGGGCGGGCCGACCGGTGCCGGCCCGCCCCCGCGACTCAGAGCAGGATGTAGTAGCTGGTCTTGGTGGTGCACGCGCGGAAGAAGAGGACGTTCAGGCACGACTCGGTCCGGCTGCACTCGGGGCCGTCGGAGGCTCCGCAGTCGGACGCGGCGACCTGGTTGCCCGGCGCGGCCATGAAGGTGAGCGCGCCCACGAGCAGGAGTCCGGGCAAGGAGAGGAGCTTCAGCATGGTGCCTCCAGGGTTGGGTGACATGACGCCGGCGAATCGGCCGGCCCATGAGCCTCACGCAACCGGGCGCGCGCACCCATGCCTCGTTGGGACCGGTTCGCTGGAACCGCGGACCGACCGTGGTCATGACCCCACGCCGTCTCGGAACCCCCGTCCATGAGCCCGGTAGACGAGCAAGCCGGGCTCGGCCCGCGCACGATCCATTCAACGTTCCGGGGGGCGATGAGCCAGGGCAGCCCAGCGCGCTTCGAGTCCCATGGCGTGACCCTGGAGCTGAGCATCGGCGACATCGCCGCGCAAGACGGCTTCGATGCCGTGGTGAACGCGGCCAACGCCGAGCTCCTGCCGGGGGGAGGCGTCGCCGGGGCGCTCCATCGCGCCGCGGGACCCGGGCTGGCGGAGGAAGGGCGCGGCCTGGCGCCCATCCAGCCCGGCCAGGCCGTGCTCACGTCCGGACACGGGCTCGCCAACCCGTGGGTCATCCACTGCCTGGGCCCGGTGTACGGGCACGACCGCCCGGAGGACCAGCTGCTGGCGTCCTGCTATCGTGAAGCCCTGCGTATCGCCGAGGCGGAGGGGCTCCACGCCGTGGCCTTTCCGTCCCTGTCCACGGGCGCGTTCGGGTACCCCATGGATGCAGCCGCCGAGGTGGCCCTTCGCGCCGTCGTCGAAGCCATGCCGGGGCTCCGATCCGTGCGGCGCATCCGATTCGTGTTGTACGACCGTTCCGCGCTCGCCGCCTACGAGCGAGCTCTGTCGCGGGTGAGCGGAGCGGCCGGATGAGCGTGCCGACGGGCCGTGGGGCCCCGGGGCCGCCGAGCACCCCGTCTCCGAAGCTCCCGTTCGTGTCGGCGGACGACATGGCGCTCCTGGTGGATCAGTACGAGCTGACCATGCTCCGGGCGTATCATGCCGAAGGGATGCACGACCGCGCGGTGTTCAGCCTCTTCGTCCGACGCCTCCCCGAGGAGCGGAGCTTCCTGCTGGCCTGCGGACTGGACACCGTGCTCGGTTATCTCGAAGGTCTGCGGTTCGAAGGTGCGACGCTGGACCACCTGGCCTCCAGGGCCGAGTTCGACGACGCATTCGTGGAGTGGCTCCGCGACTTCCGCTTCACCGGCGACGTGCGTGCCGTCCCCGAAGGCACGCCGGTGTTCGCCGGTGAGCCTCTGCTGGAAGTGGAGGCGCCGCTGCCCCAGGCACAGGTGGTGGAGACTTTCGTCATGAATCAGATGCACCTCCAGACCGTGCTGGCGTCCAAGGCCGTCCGGGTGAAGCTCGCCGCCGGCGACCGGGCGGTGATGGACTTCGGACTCCGGCGGATGCACGGAGCCGACGCCGGTCTCCGCTCGGCGCGGGCATTCCACGTGGCCGGACTGGACGGCACCAGCAACGTGCTGGCCGGGAGAGTCTACGGGGTGCCGGTGACGGGAACCATGGCCCACGCCTACATCCAGGCGCACGAGGACGAGCTCGAGGCGTTCCGCGCGTTCGCGCGCGTCTATCCCGACACCATCCTCCTGGTGGACACCTACGATACGCTCGCCGGCGTCCACAACGTGGTCCGGCTGGCCCGGGAGACGGGCGACGCCTTCCGGGTGCGGGGGGTACGGCTGGACTCGGGAGACCTGGCGGCGCTGTCGAGGGGCGCGCGACGCATTCTCGACGAGGCGGGGCTGGATGGCGTGGGCATCTTCGTGTCCGGTGGGCTGGACGAGTGGAAGGTGCGCGCGCTGGTGGCCGACGGGGCTCCCATCGACGGCTTCGGCGTGGGCACGAGCATGGGCGTGAGCGCCGACGCGCCCTCCCTGGACTTCGTCTACAAGCTCACCGAGTACGGTGGCCGCGGGCGGCTCAAGCTCTCCGCCGGCAAGCCCGTCCTCCCCGGCGCCAAGCAGGTGTTCCGAATGGAGGAGGGCGGTGAGGCGGTGCGCGACGTCGTCGCGGGCGCCGACGAGAGCCTCGACGGAAGGCCGCTTCTGGAGCGTGTCATGGAACGTGGACGGAGGGTCGGATCCGGCCTGGACACCCTGGGGGAAGCCCGTGACCG
>CAYGKI010000098.1:0-10050 GCA_964350235.1 uncultured Gemmatimonadaceae bacterium
AAACCCTGAGTACCGCAGACGATCAGCAGTTCATGGGGGGCGGAGGCCGATGAGCACACGCTTGCAGGTGAGGGAATACCACAGCTTCGAAGCGGAGGGGCTGCACTTCCTCTATCTCGTGCCCAGCGCAGCGGTCTTCTGTGCCGACGAGGCCGCTTCGGCGGTCCTGGAGAAGCTGGAGCAAAGCCCCGCGAGCGTTCCGGAGCTGGAGGCGGCCCTGGCCGAACGGTTCGACGGGAAGGAGGTGCGCGCGGCCATCGCCGACCTGGTGGAGGTCCACGCCGTGGGACCCGAGGGGGTCGGCCCCGAGCCCATGCCCGTGGAGGCCCCGCCCGAGGGCATCCCGCTCAAGACCATGGTCCTCAACGTGACCAGCAAGTGCAACCTGGGTTGCACGTACTGCTATGAGTACGGTGACGACCGCCTGGTCGAAGAAGGCACCATGCCTCGCTTCATGGAGGAGGATACCGCCAGGAAGAGCGTGGACTTCATGCTGGCCGAGGCCGGGGTGGGGGAGCGCTGTCACCTCACGTTCTTCGGCGGCGAGACGCTGCTGAACTTCAAGCTCCTGAAGTCGACGCTGGCGTATGCCAAGGAGCAGGCGGCCGCCCAGGGCAAGAGAGTGGACTTCTCCCTCACGACCAACGGGACGCTGCTCAAGCCCGAGACCATCGAGTGGCTCGCGGAGAACGAGGTGGGAGTGACCATCTCCATCGACGGCCCCAAGGAGGTCCAGGACAAGTTCAGGGTCTTCAACAACGGGATGGGCAGCTACGACGAGGTCATTCCCCGGGTCCGGCAGCTGCTCAAGCGGCACACGAGCAAGCCGGTTGGGGCCCGTGTGACCCTCACCAAGCAGAACCTGGACGTCATCGGCACCTTCCGGCACCTCACCGAGGACATCGGCTTCTGGGAGGTGGGCTTCGCTCCCGTCACCACCGCCGACGGCCGTGACTACGCCATCGAAGGCGAGGCGTACGATCACATGCTCGAGCAGTTCGAGGAGCTGGCGTGGGAGTGGCTCGAGTACGCCGTGGAAGGCCGACACCACGGGTTCTCCAACGTGGGTGAGTCCATCGAGGAGATCCACAAGGGCTTCAGCAAGTCACATCCGTGCGGCGCGGGCGTCGGTATGCTCGGCGTCGCCACGGACGGAAACCTCGGGCTGTGTCACCGGTTCGCCGGGTCCGAGGAGCACCGGTTCGGCAACGTCACCGACGGGGTCGACCGGGCGAAGCAGGTCCAGTTCCTCGAGGAGCACCACATCGCCTACAAGCCGGACTGCCACAGCTGTTGGGCTCGTCCGCTCTGTGCCGGTGGATGCTACCACGAGGCCAACACGCGGTATGGAACCACCAAGGCGCCCAACCTGCACTATTGCGAGTGGATCCGGTCCTGGACGGACACGTGCCTGCGCGTCTATGGGGCGCTTGCCGCCAGGAATCCAGACTTCCTGAAGCATTTCGCGCACTAACGGAGAGCGACATGAGACGAATCAAGGCGATCAACCAGAAGGCTGCGCGGATCGAGCAGTTCGTGGCCCAGTCCCGACCGGTGGCCGTGGACGCCGACGGAGGGCCCGTCGAGGACGAGCTGGAAGTCGTGGGTCTCGAGAGCGGGCAGCCCAGCGGCCCGGAGATCCCCTTCGGATGCACCCTGATGTTCTCGCCGGGTTGGGAGACCGACTCCGGCGGAGGCACCGCGGGGCTTTGCCAGCCGGTGGAACGGGATCTGTTCGACTGCCATCTGGGCTGCTTCTGGCCCGCCCAGGTGCCCGACCAGCTCAACAACGCGGCGGACTGGACCAGCAAGTGTGCCGCGGCCCAGAAGGACTGGCGGAAGCTGGACCTGGTGTTTCCATGAGGGCTGTCATCCGCCACTTCGCCGTGGCCACCGCGCTTCTGGGCGCCATGGCCCTTTCGGCCCAGGCTCAGGAGCTCACGGGTGGCGACGGCCTGATGTACGTGGGCACCTACGCGGCCGACGTGCATGTGATCAGCGAGGAAGACTTCTCCGTCGTGGCCCGGATTCCCGCGGAAGCGGGCATCCCGGGCGGCCTCCTGGCCACCCCTGACGGTTCCAGGCTGGTGGCGCCCACCATCGACTACGAGTGGGTGGAGATCTTCGACGTGGAAGACCGCACGAGCGTCGATCGCTTCACGCTCACGCAGCGGAACGCCAAGATGCGGATCCGCTCCATGGCGGTGCACCCGGATGGACGTCACGCGGTGATCATGGCCCGCCGGTACGAGAAGCTCAGGGATCGCTGGGACATCGGCGACATGGAGCTCTTCCTGTTCGACATGGAGGCGAAGCAGCGTCTGCAGGACGTCCCCTGGCCCGGTGGTGAGGTACAGGAGACGCGCAGCAGCTTCGACTTCTCGTCCGACGGCTCGTACTTCTTCTTCTTCACCGACGAAGTTCACATCTACGACACCGAGTCGTACGAGGAAGTGGACTCCTGGGACTACTCCGGTGCCCTGGACGAGGGTATGGGCGACTTCCGGTTCGGGTTCTCGGCCACGCCCAGGGAGGAGCCGGACTGGTACGCCGGATTCTTCCGGGTGTCCGAAGACATCCAGGACAGGGCCGTGGTGGGCTTCGCCCGAGCCAACCCCATCGAGCGGCTGGTGGAGACGCGGGTGCTGGGCCCGGCGGAGATGGGCCCCCAGGGGAGCTTCGCGCTGGCCCCGGACCGGAGGATGGCGTACGCGCGCCGGCAGGCAGTGGGGAACTACCAGCTTCGGGCCATCGATCTGGAGACGGCCCAGGCCCACCACGTCCTGTTCGAAGGGCGCCCGCGGATGTCGCTGGAGGTCAGCTCGAACGGGCGGTTCCTCTACATCTACGCGGCGGGGAACACCATCGACGTGTACGATGCCCAGACGCTCCAGCTTCGGCACACCATCGAGCTGGATGCCGACATGACCATCGGCCGGCTCTGGATTCTGCCAGGACGCTAGCCAGCCCCGACGTCAGGGGCGGCCTCCGAGGCCGCCCCTGACCGTCAGGAGTCGGAGTCGGCCCCCGAACACTCGGGAGAGCCCAGCTCCTCGATGAGCGCGAAGGCGGCTTCCGCCGTCTTCACGTCCGGACGGTCGGCCACCAACGAGGCCAGGATCCCGCTGGCGTTGGCCACGGCGAAGCTGATCCCCTGGAGGTTCCGTTCCTTGGGCACACCGGGGATGGGACGCGGATACGGGGATGCCACCATGGCCCGCCCGCCATCCGGAAGGGCGCGGACCGAGAGGCTGTCCCGGGGCTGCCCCGGATCCATGAGGACTCCGGCCACCCCGTCCAACGCGCCGGGGAGCCATGTCACGCCCCCGTGCTCCCGGGCGGACACCAGGAGCGCGCCGAACGCCCGCGTGCGCTCCACCACCGCCTCGAGGTGGGAGCGGCGTAGATCCTTGGGCGTGCCCAGGCTCAGGTTGATGATGCGGGCGCCGTGCTCCATGGCGCGATCGATGGCCCGGATGAGCGTGGGCACGCTGGTGGCCAGACGGTCCTCGAACACCTTGATGACGAAGAGGTCCGCGTCGGGGGCCTTCTCGTGGATGGCGGCCGCCACCGCCGTCCCGTGTCCGAGGCGGTCGAGGAAGTCGTCGTGCTCGCGGCCCTGCAGGTCGATGCCCAGGCCGCCCGACACGCCCGGCAGGTGTGGATGGGGGACGTTCACGCCGCTGTCGATGACGGCCACGCGCACGGTGCCGCTCATGCCTCGAGATCCACGAAGAGGGCACGGAACGATCCCTTCGACGAGGCGAGCCGCTCCGGCGGCCCGTCCTCCACCACCCGGCCGCCATCGACCACCACCACGCGGTGGCAGCGGCGGGCCAGAGCCAGCCGGTGGGTGATGACCACCGTGGTGCGCTGGCGCATGAGGCGGTCGTATCCGCCCAGGACCGAGGCCTCCGTGTTGGGGTCCAGCGCGCCGGTGGCCTCGTCCATGATGAGCACCGCAGGGTCCAGCAAGAACGCCCGGGCCAGAGCCAGACGCTGACGCTCCCCGGCGGACAGCTCCTGACCTCGCTCGCCCACGCGGGTATCCAGGCCGTCGGGAAGGCGCCTCAGGAGGGCGCCGAGCTGGGCCGCCTCCAGGGCCGCGTGGATCTCGTCGTCCGTGGCTTCGGGACGCCCGAAGCGCACGTTGTCCCGGACCGTGGCGTGGAAGACGAAAGGGGCCTGCTCCACCACGTGGATGAGGCGTCTGGTGTCCGTCAGCGCCAGCCGACGGAGCTCGACGCCGTCGAGAAGGATCTCGCCCTCCTCGGGGTCGAGGAAGCGCGCCAGCAGGTCGGCCAGCGTGGATTTCCCGCTCCCGCTGGCGCCGACGATGGCCACGGTCTGACCGGCGGGGATGTCCAGATCGACCCCGTCCAGCACCTCGCCGCCGCGTCCGAAGCCGAACCGGACACCATGGAGCTGCAGCGCGCCCCGGGCCGTCTCCATGTGCACCGGGTCTTCAGCGTCGGTGACCTCCGGGGGCGTGTCCAGGAGCTCGTGGACGCGCACCAGCGAGGCGCGTGCGGTGGCCACGTTGGAGTAGATGCCCATGAGACCCTGGATGGGCCCCATGAGGCGCATCTGGTAGGCCATGAAGGCCACGAACGTCCCGAGGGTGGTCACGCCCTCGATGACCCTCCATCCTCCGAAGAGGAAGACGGCGGCGGCGACCACCGAGAGGAGGAGGCCCGGAAGCCCGCCGGCCAGGTAGGTGTAGAGGCGCATGGAGAGCAGGGCGTCGACGAACGAGTCGTTGCGCTCCCGGAAACGCACGACCTCGCGCTCCTGCGCGTTCAGGCCCACCACCGTGCGCATCCCCTGGAGCGTCTCGATGAGGAACGTGCCGATGTCCGCGCTGCGCTCCCTCAGGGTCCTCACCCGCGCCTCGAGCTCACGGCGATACCGCACGAGCGCCCAGAGCGCCGGTGGGAGGGCGAGCATGCCCACCAGAAACAGCGTGGCATCGAGCCAGACGAGCATGACCAGCGTGCCCACCAGGGAGAGGGTCTGGCCGAGCCAGCCCAGCGCGGCCTCACCCGTGATCCTCTGGATCTCGCCGATATCGCCGTTGATCCGGGAGACCACGTCACCCAATGGGGTCCGAGCGTAGAAGCGGGGCGAGAGACGCTGCAGGTGCCGATACAACGCCACCCGCATGTCGAAGAGAATGTCCGCCGAGACCCCCGTGTATCTCAGGCCACTCCACGCGTTGATGGCGAAGGAAAGAAGCGTCACACCCACGAAGAGGCCCACGATGCGGACCAACGCGCCGAAGTCGCCGGCGAGGATGGCGTCGTCGATGAGGAGCTTGGACAGATAAGGGACCACGAGCCCGAGCCCTGTCCCCAGGAGCGTGGCGAGGACCACGGGGACCAGACGCGGCGCGTACGGGCGAACGTACGCCAGGGCACGTCGGAGGTGGGGATCGATGCGAGGCATCAGGACGGGTCCAGCACGAGGAAGCCGGCGGCGCAAGCCACGGCGAGGGCGGTGACGAGCTCCTGGAGGTCCACGGGAGCCGCCTCTCGATGATAGGCCTCCCATAGCTCGGGGACACCCTCCACGGCGCAGGCGGCCCGGGTGAGGATCCGCAGGTCCACCGAGCGGAAGTATCGGACGGGCTCTGGGTGGATCTCACTCACGAGATGGTCGTCCATGATGAGCTTCCGGCCGCTGAGTCCCGGACGCTGGACCGTCATGGCGGTCGGACCAGGCGCCCACCGCGGGGACGCCGCGCTCCTGAGTGCCTCGTGGGCGGTGTGCACCGCGTCCCGATCCACCCGCACCTCTCCGGAGCCGGCGGGCGGGGTCTCGCCGCCCGCCGCCAGGGCCGCCGCGAGGCGTTCGGTCCAGAACGGCGCTTCGTATTCTCCCGCGGCGCTCTCGAAGAAGTCGGCGGCGCGAGCCCGGTAGTCGGAGGCTACCCCCCGCTCGTGGGCGTCGAAGAAGGCGGTGGCGTCCTCCACCATGGTCGGGTCGTCCAGGCACGAGGCGGCCACGATGCCCGCCAAACGGCCGGAGATCAGCGCCTTCTTGACCCCGTACGAGCTCAACGGGTCGATGAAGCTCCCGGCGTCCCCCGCCAGCAGCACGCCGTCCTCGGCATGGCGTCCGCTGGTGTAGAGGGACGCCGGGCAGGCCCACACCGAGCCTCCCACGTACAGCGCCTCGGACAGCATGCCGGTCAGCAAGGGCACGCGGGCGAGCTCCTCCCGGAGGCGGCCTTCCAGGTCCGACGAGCCCAGCGGCGCGTGTCTGGGATCCACCATGGCCGTGACGCACCTGGATGTGGATGAGACGGGCACCGACCAGGCCCAGCCCGCCGCGTGGCTTCCGATGACCGTGTGTCCCTCGTCCGGGTCGTTCTGCCGTGGCCTCACCCGCCACCGGCTCACCAACGCCAGAGTGGACGTGCGGCGGTCCGGGATCCTGCCCAGGCGCCTGGCGAGGAACCCATGCCGGCCCGTGGCGTCCACCACCCACGGCGCGTGGATGACCGTGGAGACGCCCCCAGCGCCCTGACAGCCCACGCGCCACCCTTCCGCCCACCGCTCTGCCGTACGGGCGTGAAGGCCGTCCAGAACCTCGACGCCCGCGGTCCGCAGGACGCCGTCCAGGACGGACTCCAGGCCGGCTCGGTCCACGTGGTGACCGCTGGCCTCCTCGCCGAAGCCCTCTCTCCGCACGGGCGCCTCAGCCCAGGCCACCGTGTTCCCCAGGTTGGGGACGAAGCCCGCGTGGTCCACGGCCCCGGCGAACCCCAGCTCCTGGAGGAGGGGACGGGCGGAGGGAGGGATGGACTGGCCCAGCGACGCTCCAGGGGGCGTGGACGGCCGCACCAGCGTCACCCGACGGCCGGCGTCGGCCAGTACCATGGCGGCGGCGGCGCCCGCCGGGCCGCCGCCCAGGACCAGCGCCTCAGCGCGGAGCTCGGTCATCCTGCCACCGGGCGAGGTGAGCCCAGGTCCCCGCGGTTCACCACCCACCCCCGCGTCGGACCTGCTCCTTCACGTCCAATGGAACCCGGGTGCCGTACTCGGTCACGCCCGCCAGCCGCGAGAAGTAGCTCCAGGCGGCCTCCGAGACGTCGTGGACGAAGGCGCCCCCGTCGCCCCCGTAGCTCGACATGACGACGAGGACGTACGGCCGGTCGGGGAGAGCCACCATGCCCCAAGCGGTGGCCACGCCGGTGATGCCACCGGGCTTCCAGGCCACGTCCACCGACGGGGGGACGGGATCCCGGAACGGCCCGTCCTTGGGAATGCTCAGAATCTCCCGGACCCTCAGGCACGACGCCTCCGACATGGGCAGGTCACAGCCCGCGACGCGCTCCATGATGGTGGCCGCGTCACGGGGCGTGGACAGATTCTCTTGCCCCTTGGCCGACGCCTCCGGCCGGATCATCTTCCGCTGGAGCAGCGTCTCGGTGGCGCCCAGCGACGCGGAAAGCGCGTTGACGGCCTCCATCCCCAGGACGTCGATGAGGACGTTGGTGGCCGTGTTGTCGGAGTACAGGATCATGTAGACGGCATAGTCCTCCAGAGACAGAGCGGAGCCCCCGTCGGTGAGATACCGGAGGACGCCGGTGCCTCCGGTCCGCGACGCTTCCGTGAGCTCCACCCGCCGACGCAGGAGCTCGGGCTCGGTCTCGGCGCGGCGGAAGAGCTCCAGAAGGATGGGGACCTTGATGGCCGAAGCCTGGGGAAAGACCAGGTGGTCCCGGACGCCGAAGCGACGGCCGTCGGTGAGGTCGAGCACGTGCACGCCACCCACGCCCTCGTAGTCTTGGACGAGACCCTCCAGACGCGCCTGGAACGCATCCTCCAGAATGCGTCGGTGATCCTCCTGCCCGAAGAGCGGCGTCGTGAGCGCCGCGGTGGCCACGGCCACGGCCGCGAAGGCGAGACGGGCAGGTCTTCCGGACCGCACCGGGGAAGCGATGCGGGTGATGACGCGCATGGGGGGCACTCCGTGTCGAGGGGACTGGAAGATCCTACGCCCGGCGGCTCCGGAGGTCGAGTGGGACCCGCCCTCGGGATCCTGGTTCCCCGGCTCCTGGACCGCGGTGGTGTCTCCAGACGGGCGCGGCTACCTTGGCGCGATGGTCCGAAGCGCCGCCCCTACGCCCTCCCACGGAGCGACCCGAATGCCTCGCTACACGCGCCTTTCCGTCCTTGTGGCATCCACGGCCCTGGCGGCCTGTGCTCCGACGCCCGAGTACCCCCGCGAGCTGGAGATGACCACGTGGTCCGTGGTGGCCGTGGATCCGGGCACGGGAGACGTGGGCGTCGCGGTGTCCTCCTGCGTCCCCACCTTCGGTGACGGCGTGGCCGCGCTGGTGCCCGGCATGGGCGCCGCCGCCACCCAGGCGGGATGGGACCTGGACAATCGGAACCTGGTGTACGAGTCCATCCAGGAGGGGCTCACCGCGGAGGAGATCATCCTCAGGGTCACCGACCCGGAGTGGGACGCGGAGACCGACCGGCGCCAGTACGGCGTGGTGACCATGCACGACGGGCTGGTCCACGTCGCAGGATTCACCACCCCCTCTCGCCAGGGCGTGACGCTCGGTGAGGACGGCTCCCCGCGCTACGCGGGCGTCATGACCGACGCAAGCCACGGCGTGAGCTCGCAGGGCAACACCCTGGAGAGCCAGGAGGTGGTCCGTGCGCCCCTCGACGCCTATCGGTGGGAAGACCCGGCCGGGTTCAACGCGCTGCCGGACCGGCTCATGCGGGCGCTGGAGGCCGGGTCGGTGGCGGGCGGTGACGTCCGGTGCAACAACGAGAGCGTACGGCAGACCACGGCCATGGCGGTCATTCTGGTGGCTCGGGGCGGAGACGCGCCCTACGCCGCGGAGAACATCGGCATGACCGACGCGGGGACGCCGGATGCCCCCTGGCTCGCGCTCTCCGTCCATACGGAGCGCTTCGCCGAGAACCCGTTGCTGGAGCTCCGGCGGCAGTACGACGCCTGGCGGAGGACCGTCGATCTGGAGCCGCTCACCTTCGAGCCGTGACGAGCAGGGGCGGTGGGGGTGGGGCGCGGCGCCCCGGGCCTCACCCCGCCTCGCGGGACGCGTCCAGATCGATATCGAACAGGTCTGCGGCGGTCTTCCACAGGATTCCTTCCATGGCCGAGTCGGCGAACCCCAGATTGTCGAAGAGACGCCGGTACATCCCCATGTCCGCCAGAGGCCAGTCGGTGCCGTACATGAGCTTGGGCCCGGGATCCCCCATGTAGGAGACCAGGCGGCGGACGCCGTCCGCCAGGAAGCCCATGTAGACGTCGTCGGGCTCCTTCAGGGCAAGCCCGGACACGTCGGCGTAGACGTTCTCGTTCTTGTAGAGCACCTGTGCGGTATCCACGAACCAGGGATTCCCCAGGTGGCAGATGACGAAGCGGACGTCGGGGAAGTCCACCGCCACGTCGTCCACCAGCAGCGGGTGGGCCTGGCGCACCTTGGCCCCCTTGGCGAAGGTGTCGCCGCAATGGATCATCACCGGCACGTGGTGCTTGGCCGCGATCCGGAAGACGGCTTCGAGCGACGGGTCGTCGATGGCGTACCGGTCGTAGCCGGGGTAGAGCTTGATGCCCTTGACCAGGCCCTCCCGGATCCGCGACTCCATGGCGTAGAGATCCGTGCGGTGCTCCGATCGCCACCGCAGCCCTTCGATGATGGTGACGCGTCCGTCCTCGGCCAGCGGCTCGAGGAGCTCCTCCACCCCCGGTCGGGACATGTTCACCAGGTAGGACGTCAGCACGACGGCGTGGTCCACCCCGTGGGCCTCCATCTCCGTGAAGAGCCGGTCGATGTTCTCTCGCGTCGGCCTGGGATGTCCGCCGTCTTCGGTGTAGTAGTTGTTCAGATGCACATGGCAATCGATCAGCATGGGCAGGAGCCTTTCGATGGCGGAACAGGGAGCCGGCGCGAAGCTGCGGCTGAAGGACTTCGAGAAGAAGATACGGCTTCGGCCGATCCGGCGTGACGACTACGACGCGTTGGTGGACATGCAGCTCCGATCGTTCCCGGGCATGAAGCCG
>CAYGKI010000099.1:0-8966 GCA_964350235.1 uncultured Gemmatimonadaceae bacterium
GAGGCCGGGCGCCAGAAGGAGCGCGGCTGCGAAGGCGGCCGTGGTGAGTTTGCGCATGGGTTGATTCCTCTGTCCAATGAGATGTCGAGCGGGGATCTCCCGCGAGGTCGCGTCGAGCCACCCGCCCGAGCACGATGTCTCCGTACTGCCGACCCATCCGCCGGGTCGGTGCCGGAGGGGGAGTGGCAACGCCGGTGCCACAGCCGTCTCGATCCGCGTCACTGTCAAAAAAAACGACACCGGGTTCATGCCCAGGGACCACGGCGAGTAAGGAGACCAGCTGTATAGAAACAAGACACTCTGCCCGCCGGAGAATGAGCGCCCCAGGCGATCTATCTATATACCAATCAATGATTTAAAGGATATCGCCGCCGCCGGCACACGCCGTGCTCTCCAATGGAACGCACTGCCCGAACCCGGAGCCCCCCATGAGCGCACACACTCCTCGGAGCCTGCTCGCCGCCGCCGCGGCGGTGGCCGCGCTGACGATCTTTCATTCTGCAAGACCGTTGGCGGTTTCCGCGCAGGGCCGGGCCACCGTCACCGCTTCGGCCACGGTGGTCCACGCCGATGCGGCCTGGACGGGGCACGAGCTCACCCAGGTGGTGCTCCGAGCGGCGGCCGAGGTCGGAGCCTCGAGCATGGACGACCCGTCCGTGGCCGACCTCACCGTACCGTGGGTCCTTTCCGGAGGCTCCGCCGTGCACACCGAGCGTAACGGGACGGTGGTCTGGGTGCGGCCCGCGCCATCCGGTGGGCGACCCACGCTGGTCACGGTGGCGCACCTGGGGAGCTGACGCCGCGCCCCTTCGGCACCGCCATCACACCGCGCTAGGTTGAGGGGTGCACTCACCTCCAACACCCCGGCGGCCATGAACGTCCTCGTGCTCAACGCGGGCTCGTCCACGCTCAAGTTCGAGCTCGTGCTCACGGATGCGGAGCGCATGGCGTCCGACGAAGACCGCAAGCTCGCCCTCGGCACCATCGAGAGGATCGGTGGAGAGGCGGTGCTGCACCTCACCGACGCCGACGGGTCGCGGTCCATCCAGACCGCCACGCTCCGCAACCTCCCGGGCGCGGTGGATTGGATCCTGCGGTGGCTGGCGTCCGACCAGTCCGGCGTCCCCGTCTCCGCGGTGTCGGACATCGGCGCCGTGGGCCACCGCGTCGTCCACGGGGGCGAGCAGTTCCGGAGCTCGGTCCTGGTGGACGACCAGGTGCTCACGACGCTCGAGGACCTCATCCCCCTGGCTCCGCTCCACAACCCCTACAACCTCCAGGGCATGCGGGCGGTCCGGTCCGTCCTGGGCGCCGGCGTCCCCCAGGTGGCCGTCTTCGACACCGCGTTCCACGCCTCCCTTCCCGAGCATGCCTACCTCTACGCCATCCCCTACTCCCTTTACCGACGGCACAAGCTCCGAAGGTACGGCTTCCACGGAACATCCCACCGATACGTGGCCTGGCGGTATCGCGCCATCCTGGGGATCCCCAAGGAAGAGGTGAAGATCGTCACCCTCCACCTGGGGAACGGGTGTTCGGCCTGTGCCATCGACGGGGGGCTCTCCGTGGACACGTCCATGGGATACACGCCCCTGGAAGGACTGGTGATGGGAACCCGGTCGGGGGACCTGGACCCGGCCCTGCTCGACGTCATCGCCGCCAAGGAGGGCATGAGCCCCTCGGAGGTGGAGCGGCTCCTGAACAGCCAGTCGGGCCTCCTCGGAATCTCCGGGCTGACCCATGACATGCGGGACCTACTCGCCGAGATCGACGAGCACGACGACCGCCGGGCCCGCCTCGCCGTGGAAGTCTTCTGTTACCGGGCCCGCAAGTACATCGGCGCCTACGTCGCGGCCATGGGCGGTGCCGACGCCGTGGTCTTCACCGGAGGCATCGGCGCCAACGCGCCACGCATCCGCACGGCCATCGCCGAGGGGCTGGACTGGATGGGGCTGGTGCTGGACGAGGAGGCCAACGCCCGGGCCGTGGACGGACGGAGCGGGCGCATCACCCGAGAGGACGCCCGCCTGGCGGCCTGGGCCATTCCCACCGACGAGGAGCTCCTCATCGCCCGCGACACCTGCCGCCTGGTGAGCGGACTTCCGGCGCGGAACTGAGCCGAGCCCCCGCCACTCCGGGGATCACCGAAGGGCACCGAGGGCGCGTCGAGCTCAGAATCCGAGCTGGAAGTTCACCACCAGGCGGTACGGAAGCGCGCTGTCTCGGAGCGGGAACACGCCGTTGAGCTGTATCTCCGACGCCCCGGTGGGCCAGACGTTGTAGCCCAGGACGATGGCGTCGTCGGCTTCGGCGGCGGCCACCGAGCGGTATCGGTCCCACCGGGCGAGGACCTGATGGTTGTCCTCCAGGTGCCATCCCACCGTGAGATACAGCCCGTCCGCGTCGCCCTCTCCGCCGAAGCTGGGCTCCCAGTCGCCGCGTATGTACTCCCCGGCAAGGAGCAGAGCACCGGACGTGAACCGACCGTCGAGACCGACCAGAAGCCCGTCACCGCGGAACGCGTTTCCGCCCACGCCCCGCCCGACGGCCCCGTCCCGACCGAAGGCCACCTGGCCTCCCAGCCACAAGAGGGCGTCCTCTCCCGCCTCGATGCCCGAGCCCTCGAGGCGGAACACGCCCAGCAGGGGCTCTCCGGGCACGTCGTTGGCGCTCCCGGTGAAGCCACCCGCCGCCCACGTCACGTACTCGTCGAGCCGCCCGCTCAGGCGGACCCCTACCTGCCGGTTGGGCGCCAGCGCGCTCACCACCCTGGCCCGGTCGACGAAGTCGATGGACCCGGCATAGGTGAGCAGCTCCCTGCTGAACGGGGTCTTGAATCGCCCTGCGTCCACGGCGAACGACGCATTGGGGGCCCATCCCACGCGGGCATCGAGGAGTGCCGGGCTCGCCGCGAAGTTGGTCTGGAGGTCGTACCGGAAGCCACCGTCCAGTACTCCGCTGAGCCGCAAACGCGCGGCCGCCACCTGCGCCGCGGCCGGCGCCCCGTCCAGTCCCGGATCCAACACCGCCTGAACGAGCATGCCCAGCGTCAGCTCGGGACGCTGGAACAGCGCCCTGAGCGCCTCCAGGCTCGGCTCCGGGTCCGCGGGCTGAGCATGCAGCGCAGAGGGCAGAACGCCCGAGAGCGCGGCGAGGATCAGGAAGACTCCGGCAAGGGGCGCATGCGAAGCGCTTCGTCTCCGGCTCGTCCGTCGGCGCATGGCGAGACCTGGTCATCGGGGGTTGCAGGGAGGCCCCGTGGCGCGACGCGGACGCCACGGCGGGGCGTCCCATCGACGGTCGGGACCCTTCCGGTCCGTGACCCACTATACAGAGGAGGACACGTACCCGCTTGGCGTCAGTTCCCGCGGAGCGGCGAATCGCATTCGGCCGGGGCCCTCATGCTCGCCGCCGAAGCTCCTCGGGCGTAGTATGAGGCCATGAAGACGACACCCCTACGAATCAGGCGGTCGCCAGGGCGCGTACTCGCGCTCGCGGCCATCCTCGCGTCGGCCCCGGCGTGCAGCAGCCTGGCGGGCGGCGCGCACAACCCCTTCGACGGAAGCCTGGAGCAGCGGCAGGAAGACAGGCTCCGCATCCAGGTCCAGAACATGAACTTCAACGACATCACGGTATACGCGGTGTCTCTGGGGCAAAGGGTCCGTCTGGGGAACATCACGGGAAAGACGGATCAGAGCTTCCGGCTGGATTGGAACTTCGCCAACCCGATCTCGTTCGAGATCGACGTCGTGGGAGGAAGCGGATGCAACACCATGGCACTACCGGTGGAGCCGGGGGCGCGCGTGTGGGTTCAGGTCCCCAACGAAGTGAGCTCCTCGGGATGCCGGGCCGGACGCGCGTAGGGGCGCTGCTCGCGCTGGTGCTGGCCGTTGGCCTCGGCGCCTGCGCCGGGTCGACGCCCAACCTCAACGCGGATCCGTTCGAGGCCGCCACCCAGGGGCCCAGGACCATCAGCATCCACGTCACCAACCTGAACTTCCAGGAAGCCAGGCTCTGGGCGTTGCGCTCCACGGGCCGGCAGCGTATCGGGGTGGTGGGTGGCAAGGCCGACGCGGTCTATCGCCTCTCGTGGGACTTCTCCCAGCCCCTGCAGCTGGTGATCGACCTCCTCGCCGGACCGTCCTGCACCACCGATTCCCTCATCGTGGATCCGGGAGACGAGCTCCAGCTCCAGATCGAGATGGATCTGGCGCGCATGGCCTACTGCGGCTGACGAAGCCCGACCCTTCGCGGGTGCCGGGGGTCGGCTCTCAGCCGGCGCCCGGCGCCCGGTAGAGCAGGTACGGCTCCACCTCCGCGGTGAAAGCCGCCACGTCTTCCCGCGCACCTAGGAGGATGTCCTCGGACGACGCCCCCGCGTCCAGCCCGCTCCGCAGCCCGTCGTGGCCCCAGAGCAGGTCGATGGGCGGGATCTCCTCCTCGTACTCGTACGGGGGCGCTCTCCACCGGAAGGTTTCGGGGGCCAGGGCGTGGGCGGCCGCGAGGATCTGCACAGCCGCGCGCACCGGGCGGAAGGAATCGGGATCGGTGACGTGCAGCTGGCCACCTCCGCACAGCACCCCGGCGTGCTTCTGGAAGGTGGGCTCGAAGTAGCACGGCCGGAGCACCACCCCCGGACCGAGCCGTCCGTGCAGGCGCTCCGCCAGGGCCACGGGGTCCACCCACGGCGCGCCGAACAGCTCGAACGGCCTGGTGGTCCCGCGCCCTTCGGAGAGATTCGTGCCCTCGAGGAGCACCATGCCGGGGTACACGTCGCAGGAGTCCACGGTGGGCAGGTTGGGACTCGGGAAGACCCATGGGAGCCCCGTATCCGCCCAACGCATGTCGCGCCTCAGTCCCTCGCAAGGCACGACGTGGAGATCGCACCCGATCCCACGCTCCACGTTCGCCCATCGCGCCAGCTCGCCCGCGGTGAGGCCGTGCCTCAACGGCACCGGATGGAGCCCGACGAACGACTGGAACCCCGGACGGAGGAGCGGTCCCTCCCGCACCTCGCATCCCACGGGGTTGGGCCGGTCCAACACCACGAACGGGATCCCCGCCTCGGCGCACGCCTCCATGGCCAGCGTCATGGTCCAGACGAAGGTGTAGACCCGCACCCCCACGTCCTGGAGGTCGAACATCATCACGTCCAGCCCGTCCAGCATCTCCGGCGTGGGCTTTCGCACCGCACCGTAGAGGGAGTGGACGGGGAGCCCGGTGACCGGATCCCTGTAGAATCCCGACTCCACCATGTTGTCCTGCTTCTCGCCCCTGGCACCGTGCTGGGGTCCGAACAGGGCGACCAGGTCGAAGCCCGCCGCGGCGAGGGCATCCACCGAATGACGGAGGTCGGGGAGCACCGATGCGGGATGCGCCACCAGCCCCACGCGCGCCCGACGAAGGTGTCCGTGCTCCCCACGCACCAGGCGGGCGACGCCCGGAACCACCAGAGGCTCGCTCAGGGGTCCCAGCGCAGGTCTCTCAGGTGGGCCCGATCGTCCTCGGGGATCCGCAGGGTGTCGGCTTCCATCTCCCGTGCGTCGTGGATGAGGCTCGAGTGGAGGAGGGTGGCATCGGGAATCCCGCAGATGCGGTACCTGCCCTGAGCATCCGTGACGGTGGAGAGGCCTCGCCTGTCGGCGTCGATGGCCACGGGGTCGTTCCGGTCGAACCAGAACCTCTCCCAGGCCACCCGAACGGTGACGCTCGGGAGAGGCCGCCCGGTGTCGTCGTGCACCACCCGACCCGCCAGCATGGCCGTCCCCTCCGGCAGGCCCTCCCGCCGGCACGTCTCGAAGGCGAGCTCGGAGACAGAGGGCACCCGGTAGTAGACGGTGGTCACCTCGCCTCGGGTCGCCTCCTGCTCCAGGGTCGGGGCCTCCAGCCCCAACGCTTCCAGCTCAGGGGGAACCACACGAAGGGTGTAGACCCCGTCGGTGAGGCCATCGATGCGGAAGCGGCCCGCGGCATCGGTGAACACCATCTGACTGGACGCAGTGACGCCCACCCGGACACCCTGCCTCGGGAAGACACCCAGGCTGTCCTGCACGAATCCCTCGATGACCGCCGACTCGCCACGCATGAACGCGTCGCCGCCCGCGTTGCGCACCTCGACCACCCGCCCTCCGGTCTGCCGGAAGCCGTCGATCCGGGTGCGATAGGCCCCGTCGAAGGCCGGCTCACGCACCAGCAGCGGCACCCGGATCCACCACTCCGGCACGATCCAGGTTCCCTCCGGCATCCGGCGGAACTCCACCAGTCCACCCACCAGATCGTTCCGCACGTCCGGGTCCACATTCACGTACGTGTACTCCAGCCACTGGAGCTCGGCCGTGCCCGGATCCACCCAGAGCACGCCTTCGACGTCGACCAGGCGACGGCTACGGGAAGGAACGGGCTCGAACCCCACACCAAGGAGGCCGTCCGCTTCGTCGTCGCCCTCCACCAGGCGCAGGCAATGGGTGTCGAGGAACGCGTCGGAGACCAGCACCTCGGCATCCGGGGCGAAGTACACATTCTCCCCGTCCTCCTCCTGGACGTAGCCACCCTCCACCAGCCGCTCGGCGGAGACGCTGGCGAACGGAGTCTCCAGGAACGCGTTCCGCGACGATCGTTCCTCACGCAACACCACGCGTCCGTCGCGATCCAGATCCCTCTGGTACGTCTCGGTCTGGTATCGGTAGACATCCGAGCGCCCCGTGAGGGACGCGGCTTCCAGCGCCTTGCGCACCTCGTCCCAGACGCGCGCGATCTCCAGGCCCTCCTCGGGGCGGACGCTGCACCGCTCCTCGCCGCGGACCTCGATGCCCTCCAGGAGGATGGCGCTGGAGGGAAGCTGGACGTCGACGCGGACGGGCCCCTCCCCCTCGACCGAGAACGTCTCGCTGAACGTCGTCTCGCGGCCGATCATCTCGACCCTCACCCGATACGCGCCGGGGCTCACACCGACGAACATGGCTCGCCCGATCCCGTCGGTGAGGATGTCCCGCACGGGAGCGTCGGCAGCGTCCAGCAGGCGCACCAGCGCTCCCGTTACGGGCGCACCGGTCTCCGAGTCCAGCACGCGCGACAGGACCGTCTGAGCGCTCAGCGGGGCCGCGCCCGCGGCCAGGGCGGCGGCCGCGGCCAGAACGTATCCCCGAAGGGTCTTCTTCATGGTCATTCTCTCTCCGTGCCTGTCCCGAACCGCCCGAGGACCTCCGCGCAGGAACCTTCACCCGAGCGAACGGCCAGCGTCAGCAGCCGGAGCGGGCCGAATGGGCTCGCTACCCGCGGCTCGAAGAGGCCTCGCGACGCCAACTGGAACAGGCCCTCCTCCGAAGGCCAACGCACCAGCGCATCGTGCGCGGCCTCCACGAACTCACGGTGCGCGTCGTCGGGTCCGAACACAACCCGGTTCAGGTTCATGCAGGGGGCCAGCGTCGACATCACGGCGAAGCTCTCCCATGCCAGACCTCGTACCGCCGTGGAATCGAGCACCAGTCCAGGCAACATGCGCGCCATGGCTTCCGGACCCTCCGGGGCCGGTGCGTGCATCCGGCCGGCGGCCCGGGCTCCCGTGGCCCGCGCGCCGGCCAGCTCGCGAGCGCGCTCCGTCTGCCCGGTAGCCTCGAGCAGACGCTCCAGCCCGATTCCACCCTCACGCACCATGGACTGGCCCAGCAGGTTGTCCTGGAGGGTCGGCCCCTGGTCGGCCAGGAGGAACCCCACCGAGATGATCTCCCGCATCAGGGTCTCCGCCATGTCCGGACGACCCTGGATGAGCTCGTGGGCGGCCGCCGCCACCATGGCGCCGGAACCCCGACGCACGCCCAGCAGTCGGGGCGCGGGAAGCCCACCTTCGATCCGGTCCTCGGGGAAGGGCTGCCTCCAACGGCCGGACGCCGCATCCAGGCGCAGCGCTCGAGCGAGCCTGGCGAAATCGGCGCGGGCCGGGTGGCTGGCCACCCCGGACAGATACGATCTGAGCTCGGCGGAGGGCTGGTCGCGTGCCATGGCGAAGACGGTGTCATGCCACAGGTGGGAAGGCAGCCCGATGGGCGAGTCCACGCCGTCGCCGGGAAGCCAGTCCTCCGCGATCCGTGCCGGGGGCTCCAGCTCGATATCGGGGACGGAGCCTTCCTCGCCCACGTACGCCAACGTTTGTAGCAGCCTGCCCGCCTCCCCCGGCGTGATGGCCGGATCCGGGGAGACGCGGTACACACGGTACACCTCCAGCTCCGCGGCGCGCCTTTGAATGCCCTCGTAGCCAGGAAAGGCCACCGAAGCCACGAGAGGGCCCACCGCCGACACGGGCAAGAGGAAGAGCACCGGCACCACCACCACCACCGCGCAGACGGAGAAGACGGTGGCGATCCTGCGGAGCCGACCCGGCCATGCTCCCGCTTCGGCCGGGGAAGGCTCCAGGCCGGCTTGGGCGCGCCACGTGGCGATGCGCTCAGGCTCCAGGTCGTCCTCCCAGGCCCCGGTATGCCACGCCCTCCGTGCTCTCCGGACTCGAACCTCGTCGGTGAGAGCCAGCACGCCTCCGACGAGGTAGGCCAGCCCGGCGGGAAGCAGCGTGAGATAGCGGAAGGTCGCGGGCTCCAACCATCCCCGGGCCGCCGCGAACAGGCCCACCACCAGGGCGAGGGCGAGCCATACGCCGGCGCCGGTGAGAAGCCCCACCGCCAGCAAGCGGACGGCCACCAGCAGATCCCGGTCGGGTCGCTCCACCTCCGAGAAGTGTCGCGCCCCCCTCAACAGGAATCCCATGTCGCGGCGCGCGTCGCCGAGGACGCACAGCACGGTACGGAGATCGTACCCCCGGCCCACCGCATGCATGGACCGGCGCGCCATCCGGGCCAGCCGCCCGAACTGATCGATGACGAAGGCCAACCCCGCGGTCGCGACCAGGGCACCCACCCACCAGGCGCCCGCCAGAGGTCCCAGCGACGACAGCGCCCAGCGGGTGGTGACCACGA
>CAYGKI010000099.1:8976-10032 GCA_964350235.1 uncultured Gemmatimonadaceae bacterium
CACCTGAATCCGTCGTCAGCGCCCTCTGTCGCGTCCGGGGTCACCACCGCTCCATCCTCCCCTGGGTCGTGAAGAACAGGATCCGCTCCTTCACCGGATCCCCGGTGAGCGAACCCCATGCCTCGGCGTAGAGATCCACCTGGCGCCGGTACCCCTCCACCCTCCGCTCGAAGAGGGGATCCGTCCCCACGTCGGTCTTGTAGTCCACCACGACCCATCCCTCGGGCTCCTCGAAGACCAGGTCGATGACGCCTTCGAGCACGCGGGCGCCGGTGACGGAGGGCGTGGTGTCGAGCGGCGCCTCGCACGGCTCCTGGCCGGAGGCCGTCGGGGCGCCCTCGTCGGCATCCCTCTCCGACGCGCCCGCCACCGGCCCTCCGAAGAGATCCAGCTGGCGCGGTCCCGCCGTCGAAGCCGGCTCGTCGCTGGTCACTTCCCGCGACCCCGCGCTCGGGGCCGTCGCCCCCTCCCTGAGGGCCAGCGGGATCTCGGTGAGACGGCGGGAAGCCTCGGCGGCGCGGGTCCAGAGGTCGGAGCCCCTCACGTGTTCCACCAGGGTGAGGAGCTCCAGAAGCTCCTGGGGCTCTCCGTGATCGTCCAGGGGACGGCCGTGCTCCACCAGGAGGTCACGGAAGGACGCTCGGAGGTCGTCGCGATCATCGTGCTCCGCGGCGAAGGCCAGGGCCCCGTGCACCACGCTGCCCCAGGAGAACCCACGAAAGCGCTCGTCGGATCCGACCTCCGACCCCTCCCCCACGCGACCGCCTTTCCCGCGCTCGCCCCCGCTCGCCCGCTCTTTGGCCGCAGCGGTGACGGACACGAACGTGAAGCCCCGGGCCCCGGATTCCTCCAATCGCCTCCGAGCGCGCGTCACCTCCTCCATCACCTCCGGCGCGGCCCCTCCGTCAAGCGTGCCCGGGATCGGCGGAGTCCGTCGGTCCAGGACCACCCCGTCGGCACCCTCGAGGAGCCACGGATCCAGCGCCTGCCACGGCGACTTCTCCGGCGCTCTGCCCGGCCGGCCGGCCCTATTGAACCCGCTCAGCAGTGGCGCGA
>CAYGKI010000100.1:0-7500 GCA_964350235.1 uncultured Gemmatimonadaceae bacterium
CGGGGCGCTCGATGATGACGGTATTCTCTGGCCGGCGCGTT
The DNA here is from genome assembly GCA_964350235.1 of uncultured Gemmatimonadaceae bacterium. Taxonomy (GTDB): domain Bacteria; phylum Gemmatimonadota; class Gemmatimonadetes; order Longimicrobiales; family Gaopeijiaceae; genus JAWLHJ01. The sequence continues at coordinate 42 of CAYGKI010000100.1, forward strand.
GACCAGTCGCACGTGGCGTGGCGATCATCCGCGTGAGTCTTTCGCCCCGGAGCGCCGTTCCAAGGAGTGTAGGCCCAGGTGCGCATCTTGATCACCGATGGGGAACAGCGCTCTTCCCTGGCGGCCGTGAGGTCCTTGGGGCGTGCCGGGCACCATGTCACGGTGTGCTCCCACCTGGCCAAGCCTCTCGCCGGAGCTTCCCGATACTGTCGGGGCGTCCACCGGGTGCCCGACGCATCCACCGACGAGGACGGGTTCGTGGCGGCGGTACGGGATCTGGCCCAGTCCGCCTCCCTGGACTTCCTGCTCCCGATGACGGACCGGTCCGTGCCGCTGGTCCTGGAGCTCGCCGGGAGCCTCGACGGGACCACCGTGCTGGTCCCGGATCGGACGGCCTACGAGGCCCTCACCGACAAGGTCCACCTCATGGATCTGGCTCGAGATCTGGGCGTTCCGGCCCCGCGGTCCTATCTGGCCGCGACGCCGGGGGACGTGGTCGGCGAGGCGGGGCTCACCACCGGGTTCCGTGCGTTCCTCGAGCACGTGTCGCTGCCGGTCATCCTGAAGCCGGGTCACTCGGTGGTGGTGGGCAGGGGAGCGGAGGAGCGATTCGGGGTCCGGGAGATCTTCTCCGAGGACGAGTTCGCCTCCGCCGTGTCCGCCTACCCCGCGGAAGCGTATCCCCTCATGATCCAGCAGAGGATCAGCGGTCCGGGGCTCGGAGCGTTCGTGCTCGCCGACCGTGGACGGTTGGTGGCGACCTTCGGACACCGGAGGATCAGGGAGAAGCCGCCGTGGGGTGGGGTGAGCGTGTACCGGGAGAGTGTCCCGCTTCGTGACGACCTCCGGGAGCACGCCTCCCGTCTCCTGGGCCGGGTAGGATGGAGCGGGGTGGCCATGATCGAGTTCAAGGAGGATGCGTCCACCGGCACCCCGTATCTCATGGAAGTGAACGGTCGCTTCTGGGGCTCGCTGCAGCTGGCCGTGGACGCGGGCGTCGACTTCCCCCGTCTGCTCGTCGATCATGCCTCGGGGACGGAAGTCGCGGCGGTGACCGGACCGCGTACGGGGATCCGCAGCCGTTGGCTGCTCGGCGATCTCGACCACCTCATCGCGGTTCTCCGCGCGCCCCGGACCATCCGCCAGGAGCACCCCGAGATCCCGGGCAAAGTGCAAGCAATCATGCGTTTTCTCGTCCCGTGGCGGCCCGGGGACCGATTCGAGGTGCTCCGTCCCACCGATCCCGGCCCCTTCCTTCGAGAGGTCGTGGAGTGGCTTCGGGCGCTATGACGCGTCCAGGTCGCTGACGAGGTTCGCGACGCAGCGCTCGATGCGCTGGAAGGTCCGCTCGAAGTCCGATCGGGGCTTGCCCCACGGATCGGCGATGGCCCGCTTTCCGGTCCACTCCGGGTCGAAGTCGCCCAGCCAGAAGGTCTTCTCCAACAGGCTGGCGTCGAGCTTGCGGACGTTCGCCACGTTGAACCGGTCGAAGAGCACGATGGCCCCCGTCTCATGGCCCCATTCAGGCGAGATCGTGCGGGATCTGTGGTCCTGGTGCTCGATGCCCATGCTCCCGGCCACCGCCAACGCCAGGTCGGGAGGCGGGCGTCCGGGGCCGATGAATCCCGCCGAGTCGAAGCGAATCCCTGTGGGGGCGTGCTTCACGGCGACACGTTCCGCGAAGGGGCTCCGGCACACGTTCCCGAGACAGACGAACGTGATCCGCGACGGACGGAGGCCAGCGAGCTTCTCGTGGGCTTGTGCTCCTCGCGTCGGGTGACGGGCGCGGTCCCACTCGTCCCGCACACGTACGAGCGCGCGGCGCGGTGCTTGCAAAAGAGTCGAGATCGGGTCGGAAGGCATGGCCCTACGATAGCACGATCCGGAGCCGCTGTGACCGCTGTGACACACCACTTCACCGTGGACGTCGAGGAGTACTTCCACCCTACGGCCCTCGCCCCTCACTTCCCGTTCGGGGAGTGGGACGGCCTGGAGCGGCGGGCTCGGGAGGTCGTGCCTCGCATCCTGGACCTGCTCGACGAAGCGGATGTCCACGGAACGTTCTTCGTGTTGGGCTGGCTCGCCGAGCGGGAGCCGTCCATGGTGCGCGACATCCTGGCTCGGGGGCACGAGATCGCCTCCCACGGGTTCGAGCACGAGTTGGTGGGTCGACTGGGGCCGGACAGGTTCCGCGGGTCGGTGCGGACCAGCAAGGAGGTGCTCGAGCAGGTGGCGGGAGAGGCGGTCCGCGGCTACCGCGCGCCCAGCTTCTCCATCGTCCCCGGCCTGGAGTGGGCTTTCGAGGTGCTCCTCGAAGAGGGATACGACTACGACGCCAGCCTCTTTCCCATAAGTCAGCACCCCACGTACGGATATCCGTCCGCCGGGCGCGATCCCTACTGGATCGACCTGCCGGCGGGGAGATTGGCGGAGTTCCCGTCCACGACGGCGAGCCTGTTCGGGCATCCGTTTCCGGCCTCCGGAGGGGCGTACTTCCGACTGTTCCCCTACGCCTTGGTGCGCAGGGGACTGCGGGAGGCCGAGGGACGAGGCGCGGGAGGGATGTTCTACATTCATCCTTGGGAGCTCGATGATTGGGCTCCCGACGTGGATGCCCCCGTGCTTCAGAGGGTGCGGACCTTCGCGGGAAGGCGGAGGACGTGGGGCCGGATGGCCCGACTGTTGAAGGAGTTCGACTTCCAGAGAATCGATTCGACCCTGGACACCATGGGGGCAGCTTGACGGAGAAACAGCTCGCGCGTGCCGAGAAGGGCACGGACGAGATCGGAACGGCTCCGGATCCGGTAGACCATTTCGACGAGGCCGCGGACCACTACGCCGGCAAGTACTATCAGGACAGCGAGCGGACCTTCATGACCGTCCGCCAGGTCCGGGTGCTGGAGCTGGTGGAGTCCCTGGGGCTTCCCGAAGGGAGCATGGTCCTGGATGCCGGATGTGGTCCCGGCTACCTGCTCGCCGCCCTGTCACGCTTCGGGTTCAAGCTCCATGGGATGGACGGGGCCGTGGGCATGCTGCGCAACGCCCGCGCCCTCACCGCCGAGACCAGTCCCGACAGGCCGGTGCTGTTCGAGCAGGGAGACATCGAGCATCTGCCCTACCAGGACGAATCCTTCGACCTGGTGTGCTCTACCGGGGTCATCGAATACCTGGCCACGGACGCACGCGTGCTCTCCGAGTTCTACCGGGTTCTCAGGCCGGGAGGATACCTGGTTCTGCCCGTCACCAACGTGCTTTCCCCCGTGGTCTGGCTGGACGGCCCGGTGGAGTATCTCAAGCGACAGGCGTGGTTCCGCAGGCCGTACAACGCCGTCTGGCAGCGACTGGGGCAGCGCCCCATCCTGCCCAGGAACTTCAAGGTGCGGCTCCACAGACCCGGTGGCTTCCGGAAGTCCTTGAGGGAGGCGGGGTTCGAGCTCGTGGACGACCTGTTCTTCTACTTCCTGCCCTGGCCCCGGCCCCTGGATCAGTTCTTCCCCGGCCCGACCCATGGCCTGGGACGCCGCATGGAAGGTTGGGCACGATCCCCTCTGGGACCCATGGGTGAGGGCTACCTCACCCTGACGAGAAAGCCCGTGGAGCCGTAGCGTGAGGTCGCCAACTGTCGCGACGTCTCGACAGTCCGCCGGGGTTCGAACGAGGCTCGAAGCCCCGTCCCGGCGGTCCGTCTCTTGCAGTTTTCAGAAACCATCCGTTCGTATCCGTCCTCGAGGCATCTTTCCATGAGCACGCACCCCCGCGTCATCCTTCTCGAGTTCAACGAGCTGACCCCATCCCTGCTCGATGGCTTCTTCGCCCAGGGCCAGCTCCCGAATTTCCGGAAGTTCTACCAGGAGTCGTCCGTCTTCATCACCGACGCCGAGGCGGAAGGGAAGCTGCTCAACCCCTGGGTGCAGTGGGTGACGGTGCATACGGGGCTGTCCACCGAGGAGCACGGGCTCACCAAGCTGAACCAGGGTCACCTCCTCGAGAAGCCGAGAGTGTGGGACCTGGCGTCCCGCGCCGGCTTGAAGTCCTTCGTGTGCGGCAGCATGAACGTGTCCCACGACCCCGACATGAACGGCTACGTGGTGCCGGACCCGTGGAGCACCACCGTGGAGCCCTATCCCGAGGGCGAGGGCCTGAAGGACTTCTATCGCTTCGTCCAGATGCAGGTCCAGGAGCACACCAACGACAGCGTGCCGCTGAGCAAGTCGGACTATGCTCGGTTCCTGAAGTTCATGGTCTCCCACGGCATGTCGGCGCACACCGTGTCCTCCATCGTGCGCCAGCTGGCAAGCGAGAAGATGAGCGGGAGCGGGAAGTGGAAGCGGGCCGTGATCCTGGACAAGCTCCAGTTTGACGTGTTCCGGGCCCTCTTCAAGAAGCTCCAGCCCGACTTCTCCACGTTCTTCCTGAACAGCACCGCCCACATGCAGCATGCGTATTGGCGGCACATGGATCCGGAGCCGTTCCGGGTGAAGCCCGAGAGCGACGAGCGCGAGGAGTATGGCGGCGCCGTGCTGTTCGGCTACCAGGAGATGGACAAGTTGCTGCGCAAGCTCATGGACCTGGCCGGTGACGACGTCACTCTGGTCTTCTCCACGGCCCTGGGCCAGCAGCCTTACCTGACCCTCGAGGACTCGGGCGGCAAGCACTTCTATCGACCACGCAAGTTCTCCGACCTCACCGAGCTGCTCGGCCTCCAGGGGCCCCATACCTTCGCGCCCGTCATGTCCGAGGAGTTCCGGGTGGTCTTCGAGAACGAGGCGGATGCCGACGCGGCGGAGCCCCTGCTCGAGGGACTGACCGTGGGTGGTCGTCAGGTGCTGGGCGTGCGCAGGGACGGACCCACCTCCATCTTCACCGGGTGCCAGATCTTCGACGAGCTTCCCGCGGACGCCGTGATGCGGACGGGTGATGGACGGGAGCGGCCGTTCAGCGACGTGTTCTATACGCCCCACACCATCAAGAGCGGGATGCATCACCCGCATGGCGCTCTCTGGATCAGGACGCCGGAGCGGACGCACGCCGTGCACGAGGGGACGGTGTCGCTCCGGTCCGTGGCACCGACCCTCATGACCCTCCTCGGGCTCGAAGCCCCGTCGTTCATGACCGCACCGGCCCTGCCGCTGGAAGCGCCTGCCGGTGTGAGTTGAAGAGGCCGGAGACGGCTGACCCGACATGAAGTCCCAACTCCGTAACCTGGCTCGCAGCGCCGCGCATGCCGTCGACGCTGGGTGGTGTTCTGCGCTCCTCGCGGTTCGGGGCGACCCGCCGGGCCTGGTGTCGTTCCTCTTCCATGCCGTGGCCGAGGACGGGGGCTACGACGAGATCGACCCGGTGGTGGATCCCACCCAGTCGCTGACCGTCGAAGCGCTCCGTGGCTTCGTTCGCCACTTCAAAGCACACGGATACATCTTCGTGGGTCCGGAGGAGATCCTGGCGGGCCTGGATGCGGATGGGCGGTACGTCCTGATGACGTTCGACGACGGGTACTTCAACAACCTCCGGGTGCGAGCGCTCCTCGAAGAAGAGGAAGTACCTGCCACGTTCTTCATCTCGACGCGGTACATCGAGTCCGGGCGCGCCTTCTGGTGGGACGTGGTGCATCGGGAGCGCAGCCGCAGGGGGGTGGCCACCCACGAGATCCTCCAGGAGCAGGTGGCGCTCAAGCGTCGCACCCATGCCGAGATCGAGGCGTACCTGGTGGACGCCTTCGGAGAGGCCGCCCTGGATCCCGTGGGCGACGAGGACCGGCCGATGACGGTCTCCGAGCTCAAAGAGTTCGCGGCGAGCCCGTGGGTGCGTATCGGCAACCACACCATGGACCACGCGATTCTGACCAACTACCCCGCGGACGAGGTTCGCGAGCAGATCGTCGGAGCGCAGGACATGCTGGCGGCTACCACGGGCGCGCGTCCGCTGATGATCTCCTACCCCAACGGGAACTACTCGGACGAGGTCGTGCGAGTGACGGAGGAGTGCGGGCTCCAGCTCGGTGTGACCGTGGACGGCCACCGGAGTGGACCCGACGCTTCGTCGGATGCCGAGGAGCGCTACCGGTTGGGCCGCTTCTGCTTCACCCGGGGGAGTGCGGGTGTCCCCACCTACCTGGGATTTCGAGCAGGGTGGTCCCCACGCACCGCGCTGAGGCGCTTCCGCCAGCCCTCCTGATCAACCACCGACGCTGGTCGTCCTGACCGGAGTCGCGTCCAGCCGGAAGCGGATCACCTCGGGCTCACCGCCGCTGGACGGCCTTCCGGATGGCATCGCAGACCTCGTCCACTTCCTCGAACGACATGGAAGAGGAAGAGGGCAGGCAGAGTCCCCGCTGGAACAGCGATTCGGCGACACCGCCACCCAGGTGCGGCGTCCGGCGATCCCTGTAGAGGGGTTGCAGGTGCATGGGCTTCCAGACCGGGCGGGTCTCGATGCCCTCCTGCTTTAGCGCCTGGAGCATTTCCTGGCTGTCCAGGCCGGCTCCGACGGGATCAATGAGGATGCAGGTGAGCCAGCGCGCGTGCCGGCCCCACGGTGCCTCGCCCTGCAGCTCGATGCCGTCCACGTCGCTCAGGCCTTCACGATAGCGGTCGTAGATGGCCCTCCGCGCGGAGACTCGGCGTCCCAGGGCACCGAGCTGGACGCGTCCGAACGCGGCCAGGAGGTTGCTCATCCGGTAGTTGTACCCGAGCTCCACGTGCTCGTAATGCACCGCCGGCTCCCGCGCCTGACGCGCGAGCTTGCGGGCATGCTCGACGACGGTGGGCGAATCGGCGACCAACATACCCCCCATGGAGGTCGTGATCATCTTGCTGGCGTCGAAAGAGAAGATGCTCAGGCGCCCCGCGGTGCCCGCCGCGCGACCGTCGAGGCCGCCCGTCAGGAACCGAGCGCCCAACGCCTCCGCCGCGTCTTCCACCAGCGGCACGCCCCAGCGGTTGCAGGCGTCCAGCATGGGCTCGACGTTCGCGAGCCGGCCGAAAAGGTGTACCACGACGACGGCTCTGGGCAGGCGGTTCTCCCGTCCCCGGCGGTCCAGCTCCTCGACGAGGAGCGCAGGATCCATGTTCCAGGACGTGGGCTCCGAGTCGACGAGCACCGGGTTGGCGCCGAGATAGAGTACCGGGTTCACGGAGGCGCAGAAGGTGAGCGTGCTCACCAGGACGTCGTCTCCCGGGCCCACGCCGAGCACACGGAGTGCCAGATGGAGCGCGGCCGTTCCGCTGGTGGTGGCCAGCGTGCTTGCTCCGTCCACCACCTCCGCGAACTCGGCCTCGAACGCCGCCACTTCGGGCCCGATGGGTCCCAGCCAATTGGACTCCAGGGCCCGCTGAAGCGCGGCCATCTCCCCACCTTCGAGATGCGGTACCGACAGCGGGATACGAGCACGATCGTCGACCCGTGCCGGGTCCGTGGTGAACGGATTGTCGGCGCGGGACTCGACCCCTCCGCTCATGCG
>CAYGKI010000100.1:7510-9969 GCA_964350235.1 uncultured Gemmatimonadaceae bacterium
GCGCGCACCATGGGTTCCAGGGCCTGGACCATCCGCTCGGCGATCCGGGGCCAGGTGAACAGGGCCTGGGCTCTGGCGCGGCCCGCGCGCCCCATGTTGCGGCGCAGCTCCGGATCCCGCATCAGCTCCAGGAGGGCGTTGGCGAACGAATCGGCGTCCTCGGGCGGAACGAGGAAGCCCGTCCGGCCGTCCTCGATGATCTCCGGAACCGCCCACGCCCTGGGCCCCACGCAGGGCAGGCCGTAGCCCATGGCCTCCACGAACGAGGTGCCGAAGGGCTCGAATCGGGTGGGGAGGCAAAAGACGTCCGCGGACCGATAGAGCAGATCCATGGCGTCTCGCCCCGCCTGGGTGTCGCGGCTCTGGAAGCCGACGAAATCGGCCCAATCGGGCGGTTCCGCCGGCGGGGACGTTCCCACGAACAGTGCTCTCGCCTCGGGGATGAGGGCCCGCACCCGCGCCATGGCCTCCAACAGGACCCCTCCCCCCTTGCGCCCGAAGTCCCGGCCGACGAACAGGGCGGTCGGGGGGCGTCCCGAGGACTCCGGAGGCCGTAGCTCCGGGAACGGGATGTTGGGGGCGCAGTGCACCGTGACGAGACGCTCCGCCGGAAGCCGGAAGTCCTCCATGAAGGAACGCCGGAGCATGTCGCTCATGGTGAAGATCAGGTCCGCTCTTCGGTACACGCCGTCCTCCCTCACACGGATCCGCTCACACTCGGCGTCGGTGAGCATGGCCGCTTCCGAGTGGCCGGTGGTCGAGCCGGCGCGGGACAGCTGGATGTTGGAATCACAGTAGAGGGCCAGGGGGAGCCCGGCGCCGAGCGGTGTCTCGAAGGTCGCGCCCACCTGGAGGATGGCGTCCACCTGGGACCCGTGCCGGCGAACCAGGTCGGCGGCGATGGTCGATCTGGCCTCGTACCCCTCGTCACCGAGGTGATAGCGGACCCACCAGCGGCGCCGGCTCGGCGCGAACGTGCGTGCTGCCACGGCCAGCTTGGACAGCCCGTAGGGCTCGACGTCGCCCGTCAGGATGGTATGGCCCAGGCTGCGCAGGTGGGTCACGACGCTCTTGCTCACGCCCGACCAGGAGTCGTGCGTTTCAGGGTCGCCTTCAGAGAGGAAGAGGAGTCGCATCGTCGGGATCAATCTGACCAGGATCGACGTTTCGATCGGAGCATGCGGAGCGCGGACGGAATGTAGGGAATCTTTCGACGCAAACGTCCGGCCACACTTCCAAGACCCATGGGATTCCACGGGCGGGCTCCGCCGAACGGCGTGCGATCCAGGTGCCAGTAGAACTTGTCCGCGAAGGGGCCTGTGTAGTCCGCATGCCAGGGTTTCGGGCATCCCATGAAGTGGAAGACGGCGTCCGAGTCCCAGTGCAGGCTCGGGTGCACCACCCAGAGATTCCATGCTTCGTCCAAGGGATGCCACGCCCCGTCCAGGGCTCCGTTCAGGGCGTCCTGGTCATGCAGAATGAGCAGGTCGCCCGCCTTTTGCGCGAACTGCAGGGCCCGGATTCCGACGCGCTCCGCCCGCCACCGGTCCACGTCCACGAGGAGCACTCCGGAGTTGAAGTAGCTCGGGTGCGCCAGCCCCAGTCGACGCTGGTATGCGTGCGGGTCGTCCCACAGGCCGTTGTCCACGGCGCCGAGCACGAAGCTGTGGAGGTCCGTGTCCCAGAGGTCCGCGATATCGCGTTGTACCACCAGGTCGCAGTCGAGATAGATGCACCGGCTCACGTGCTCCGGAAGCATGGTCCCCAGGGCCAGGCGGGCGTAGGCCGTGCGGGTGATGGCGGAGGAGCGCTGAAGTCCACGGAAGGGAGACGGATCGAACTCCACGAAACGGAGGGAAGCGCACTGCCGGTGCAGCTCCGCCGTCTCGCGGAGGGCCTCCCGGTCCGCTCCGGCGAGCCCGTGGCCCACGATGTGAAAGTGGACTCGGGCTTCGTCGTCGCAATGGCGCAGCGCGGAGGCGAGGGTCACCGCGCACCCCCATACGCAGCGGCCATCGAGAGCGAGCAACGCGTGGATGGTGGCCATCAGGACGTCCCGATGAAGACACATGGGCCAAGTTCCCTGCCCGTGGGGGAACGCGCAAGCAAGACTCAAGCCGGGCACGTCATGTGGAAAAAGGGGTCGGAATGGGCGCACGCCGGCGGTTCATCTTGCCGTGTTGGGGCAGAGATGTGCGTGGAAGAGGCGGGTGATGCGTCCTCGCAACAAGTGCTTCCGAGGCCATAAGTCGCTCACCATAAATGACTTGTGATTTGGGTGTGGATTTCTGGCACGACTCTGGCTACAAGTGTGTGGCGTTGACGCACCGGGGCCGCCGGGCGCAATCAACATACGCTGCTCAGAGCAAAACCGCCGAAAGGCGGCGACGCAGAGCCTACGGAGCTGTAGTGATCGCTTTCTGATCACCAGGCTGGCCGGGCCGCCAGCGATCCTCGGG
>CAYGKI010000101.1:0-9850 GCA_964350235.1 uncultured Gemmatimonadaceae bacterium
GAAGCTCGGCGTCTCCGTCGGCCACGTAGTGGTCGGCGGTGGCGGCGAAGTCCGGATTCAGGATGCGGAGTCGGTCCTGGACGGCGTCGCGTCCCTCCGTCGCTCCACAGGACATGCACACGACCTGTGAGAGCCGGCCGTGCAGGTCCACGACGGATCGGCTCCCCGCGGCCTGATGGAGCTCGTCGACGTTCTGGGTGATGACCCCCTGGACGAAGCCCGCCCGCTCGAGGCCCGCCAGAGCCTCGTGGGCCGCGTTGGGGCGGGAGCGCGAGAAGCGGGGCCACCCCACCATGCTGCGCGCCCAGTACCTGGCTCGGGACGTGCCGCTCCTCATGAATTCCTGGAAGCGGATGGGCTCCCGTCCCTTCCGCAACGAGCCCGCCGGCCCCCGGTAGTCGGGGATGCCCGACTCCGTGCTGCATCCCGCACCCGACAATACCACCGCCGGATGCCGGCGCAGGAGCTCCACGAGCTGGTCCCGCATGCCGTCGGTTTCCGTGATCATGGCGCTCCTGTGAGGTCCCCCGTGAGCACGACGGTGAGCCTGCGACCTCTGCGCGGCGCCCCGGGACGGAGCGGCAGGTCATCGTCGAGGAGGTCGTCCAGCTCCATCCGAGCGGTGATACCCCCCGAGGATCCAAGATCGGGGAGCGGCACGTCGGTGCCCAGCCCCAGCGCGAAGAAAGAGACCTTGTCCGCCCAGCTGGCATGCACCCGACCCCCGTCGGCCCGCGAGACCGTCTCCGGCTTCCAGGCGGGCTCTCGAAACAAGCCGCAGACCTCCAGCTGCACCGGCCCTCGACCGACGATGCGAGAAGCGCCGAGGCTCCGACGGCGACGCGGAGGAACCCTCCCTACCGGCCTGCCCGTTGAATTCGGTGGGATTGGGGGTGAGCTTGAGCGACTCCAGAGCCTGAACGGCGCGTCACGAGAGCGAGCAAATGCGTAGGAACATCCTGCACGTCGGTGCAGCCAATCTGAAGTACGAGATCCGCGAGATTGTCACGGCGGCCCAGGAAGTCGAGCGCCTGGGGCTCCAGGTCACCTGGGAGAACATCGGTGACCCCGTCCACAAGGGCGAGATCCCGCCGGAGTGGATCAGGAACGTCGTGTCGGACCTGGTCCATGAACAGGCGTCCTGGGGATACTGCGACACCCAGGGCGTTCCGGAGGTCCGGGCGTTCCTGGCGGACGAGGTGAACCGGCGTGGCGGGGTCCAGGTGACCGCCGCGGACATCATGTTCTTCAACGGCCTCGGCGACGCCATCGCCAAGGTCTACGGCTTCATGCGCCGGGAGGCACGGATCCTGGGGCCGTCGCCCGCCTACAGCACCCACTCCTCGGCGGAGGCCGCCCACTCGGGCTACAACCACGTCACGTACGAGCTGGACCCGGAGACGGGCTGGATGCCCGATCTGGACGACATCCGCAACAAGGTCCGGTACAACGACTCCATCGCCGGGATCCTGCTCCTCTCGCCCGACAACCCCACCGGGGCGGTGTATCCGCGTGAGATCCTGGAGGAGATCGCGACCATCGCCCGGGACAACGACATCTTCGTCATCGCGGACGAGATCTACGCCAACATCGTCTACAACGGACAGCCTCCGCTCCATATGAGCGAGTGGATCGGCGACGTGCCGGGCATCGCCATGCGGGGGATCAGCAAGGAGTACCCGTGGCCCGGGGCTCGCTGCGGTTGGCTGGAGATCCTGAACAAGGACAAGGACCCCATCTTCGCCCAGTACGTCGACAGCCTGCTGGCGGCCAAGCGCCTAGAAGTCTCCTCCACCACGCTCCCTCAGCTCTCCATTCCCAGGGTCATGGGCGACCCTCGTTACCAGGAGCACCTGCAGCGTCGCCGCCTCATGTTCTCGGAGCGCGCCGACGAGATGATGGCCGCGTTCGAAGGGTGCGGCCACGTCACGGTGAACAAGCCGGGGGGAGCGTTCTACTTCACCGTGCGCTTCGATGACGGCGTGCTCAACGGAGCACAGACGCTACCCATCGAGGACCCCCGAATCCGCCAGACCGTGGAGCGCTTGGTGGACGGGGTGGAGCCGGACAAGCGATTCGTCTACTACCTGATGGGGGCCACCGGCATCGTGGTCGTGCCGCTCACGGGCTTCCAGAGCAACCATCACGGCTTCCGTGCCACGCTCCTCGAAACCGACGACGAGCGGCGCGCCTGGGTGTTCCGGACCTTGAGAGAGGCTATCGACCGCTACGTCGCCAGCTGACGCCCGGGAGCCGGTCCCTCAGCGCTCCGCCGCGACGGTGAGCTTGAATCCGTCCGGGTCGATGACCGTGAACGCGCGAGCGCCCCAGGGCATGTCCGTGGGTCCCTCGTGCAGCTCCACGCCCCGCTCCCGCACATAGGCGGCCAGGACGTCCACGTCCTGCGCGGTGCTGAGGTGAAGTCGGAACCCCTGGCCTTTGGCCCGGTCCGCTCCAGCCTTGCCGTCGTCCTCGGTGAGGAGGAGCGTGACGGACCCGGCGACCAGCGCGGCACCGACCCGCCGCCCCTCGTGCTCCCAGATCTCGTCCACCACGAAGCCCATGACGTCCCTGTAGAACGTCAGGCTCTCGCCCACGTCTCCCACCGTGAAGGAGGGCGTGACACGGCGAAGGCGGAGCGTCTCCGGAGAGCTCCGCTGCTTCAGCTCCTGGGCCGGGGCTTCATCGGACATGCGCACCTCCTCGGTGGTATCGGGGCCGAACGCGACTCGAGGCGGGCTGAGCCGCCGACGGAAAGATACGGCGCGCGAACCATTCGCGCTCCTCGTCCCACCTACGGCTCGGGGAGCGCCATGGGACGAGACGGACCAGGGCGCCCACCGTCAGGCCTCGTCGCGGTGCGACCACTCCATGAACGTGACCATGCCCGCAGCGGTGAGCAGGTTCCCCGCCGCGATCCACGGAAGCCCCACCAGTGACACGACGCCCGGGGCCACCGTCAGGCCGGCCAGGGCGAAGCCTCCGGTGAGCACGGCGAAGGTCATCGCGGCCATGAGCGTGGGACGCTTGGCGTACACGCCCAATCGGCGGTAGGCCGCAGTCAGCGCTGCTCCGATGAGCAGGAAAGCCGCAAGGTGGACGAGGGAAAAGTATGCCACGTGGTCGAGCCTGATCTCCGTGCTGCCCGTCACGGGCCCGTCCGTGAAGAGGGCGGTCCCGAGGAGCGACGGCGTGAACAGCGCGCGGCCTCCCACCGTGTCCACGACAAGGAAGAAGAGGGCCAGGATGCTGCCCCCTATGGCCCCGCCGTAGAAGGTGTCGAAGAGGAAGTCCTCGGTGGCTCCTGCCGCGGTCTCCCGGCGGGGCGTGGTCCTCGTCTCCTGCGGGGTGCCCAGTGTAGCGTGTTGCATGCGTTCCTCCTCCGTTGGAGTGGGAATCGCATGGTCATACCCTGGACGCGGGGGAGGGTGTTCCGAGCTCGGCGCGGACGACGGGGGCCACCTTCGTCCCAAGAAGCTCGATGGCCCGAAGGACGTCCTCGTGCGGCAGGACCCCCACCGAGAGCTGGATGAGGCACCGCTGGTGTCCGAAGATCCGGTGCTGGTGCAGGAGCTTCTCGACGATGCGTTCGGGCGCTCCGACGAAGTGGGCACCATCCAGCTCGGCTTCGGCGTCGAACTGGCCGCGTGTGGGAGGAGGCCATCCCCGCTCGCGCCCGATCCGACCCATGGTGTCCTGGAACGCCGGGAACGCGAGCTCGGCCGCGCGGGCGTCGGTTTCGGCGATGAATCCGTGCGCGTTGATGCTCACCGGAAGTCCTCGGACGTCGTGGCCGGCTCGGGTCGCCGCCTCCCGATAGAGGTCCACCACCGGGCGGAAGCGCGCCGGCGGACCGCCGATGATGGCCAGCGCCATGGGAAGTCCCAACGTCCCGGCGCGAACGGCGGACTGGGGGTTCCCGCCGACGGCGATCCAGACCGGGAGTGGATCCTGGGCCGGCTGGGGATAGACGGGCCGGTCCTGGTTGGAGGGGCGGAGGTGGCCGGTCCAGTCCACTCGTTCGTGGTCGCGCAGGCGCAGCAGGAGCTCGAGCTTCTCGCTGAACAGCTGGTCGTACTGGCGGAGGTCGTACCCGAAGAGCGGGAAGGATTCGGTGAATGAGCCCCGTCCGACCATGATCTCCGCGCGTCCGGAGGAAAGGTGGTCCAGGGTCGAGAACTGCTGGAACACCCGTACGGGATCGTCGGAGCTGAGCACCGAGACGGCGCTGGTGAGCCGGATGTGGTGGGTGCGCGCCGCCGCGGCGGCCAGGACGATGGCGGGCGCCGACACCGCGTAGTCCCTCCTGTGGTGCTCCCCCACGCCGAACACGTCCAGCCCCACCTGGTCGGCGAGCTCGATCTCCTCCACCAGGTGCCTCAGGCGCGTGCCCGGGTCGAGCTGCCTTCCGGTGGAGGGATGGAAGGCCGTCTCGCCGAAGCTGTAGATGCCGATTTCCACGCGTTCTCCCGATGCCGTATGGAGGGCGCCCTCCGTCTCGGTTCCGTCAGGGCAAGGGCCGGATCCGAGCTCCGTCGGTGAGGGCCGCCGCAGGAAAGAGCACGACTCGGTCGCCCTCGGCAAGGCCTTCCAGGACCTGGGCGCGGTCGGCGTTGCGCATGCCCAGGGCGACCTCGCGGCGAACGGCGCGGTCGTTCTCCGCGATGAACACGGCCCATGTCCCGTCCGAGCGGAACACGGCGGAGGTGGGCACCGTCAGGACGTCGGATTCCCGCCAAGTGACGATCTCACCCGCCACGCGGTATCCCGTGCCCAGGGAAGACGGGATGTGGACGAGGTCGCCCACGACATCCACCCTCTGCTCCTCCACCCCCAGCGCGGAGACGCGCGTGTAACCCGCGAGCGTCACGGTGCGCACCGTCGCTTCCAGCACCCCGTCACCACCCCACTCCGTGATGTGGACCCGGTGCCCGGGCTGGATGCGGACCGCGTCCTCGGAAAGCACGTCGAACACCACCTCGAGGCCATCGACGTCTGCCATCTCCATCAAGGGCGTGCCCGCGGCGACCACGCGCGCGCTGCGATCCGGAATCCGGAGCAAGCGCCCGGCGACGGGGGCGGTGACCGCCACCGCCGGGGTTCCCGAGGCGTCGCTGGAGACTCCGAGCAATCGGGCCTCCGCGGCCGCCAGGCGGGCCGAGGCGGCCTCCAAAGCGGCCTCCGCCGAGGCCACGGACCGCTCGGCCAGAGCCGCCTGGGTCCGAGCCTGCTCGACGACTTCACGGCTGAGCCCGCCCTCGTCGGCCAGGGCCGTTCGTCGCTCCGCCTCGCGTCGTGCCTGGTCGGCCTGAGTCGTGGCCCGGGCCACGGAGGCCTCGGCCTCGAGGCGCATGGCCCGGGCCGCTTCGACCTCCGCACCGAGCATGGCCGTGGCCCGGGGGTCTTCCGGACTGGGAAGGATTCGGGCGAGAACCTGACCGGCGGCCACGTCGTCCCCTTCCTCCACCGGGATCCGCGTCATCCACCCGGTCACCGGGGCGGTGAGAGAGTAGGCGTCCCGCGCCCGGGTCATTCCCTCGGCGGCCACCGACACGCTCAGGGTGTCTCTACCCACCACCGCCACCCGGACCGGCGCTCCGCCGTCGGTGACGGTCATCCAGAGGACCGCCGCGACGAGCACCAGAGCGGCGCCCGCCATGACGCGTTTCCTGTCGAGCTTCATGCCACTACTCCCGGGTCTTCAGAACGGAGATCAGGTCGATGCGGTCCAGGCGGCGGCGGACGAGCCACCCGCTCGCTCCGGCGGACAACAGCGTCGCCGCGCCGGCGAGCACGTAGGTGCGTGCGCTCACCACCAGGGGGATGCGATACGTTTCCGAGTCCATGGCCGCCACCACCGAAGCCGCCAGCCCGTATCCCAGGGCGCATCCCAGGGGGATGGCCAGCAGCGTGACGACCGCCTGCTCGCCAAGCAGCAGCCTGGCCACTTCCCGGCGCGTGAATCCCAGCACCCGGAGGGAAGCGAGCTCCCTGCCGCGCTCGGAGAGGGCGATACGGGTGCCGTTGTAGATGACGGCCACGGAGATGATGCTGGCGAACCCGAGCATGAACGCCACGCTCACCAGAAGCGATCCCTCCAACTGCTCCTGGAACGACTCGAGCATGGTGGCCGGCGAGGCGACGCTGGCCAGGGCCGAGCCGAAGGCGTCCCCCTGCGGCTGGAAGCGCTCGTCCACGGTGAGATAGGCGCCGGACCGCACGGGACCGTCTCCGGTCAGGCGCTCCAGCACCTCCAGGGTGACGTAGGCCGAGCTGCCCAGAAAGTCGTCCACGAGCCCGGCGACACGGAGTCCTCCCTGGGCCCGACTCCCGCCCAGGACCTCGGCGCCCAGGGTGTCCCCGGGTACCACCGCCAGGGATCGGGCCAGGAACGCGCTCAAGAGCACCCCTTCCAGCGGGAGGGGGTGGCGCCGGGTGTCGCTTCCCACGATCTGCCGGAGCGTCCCGTCGGGCTCCAGCCCGGTGAGCGAGACCTCCCTGGAACGATGGTGATGCCGCAGTCGGACGGGGACCGCGTGGAAGGATTCGTGGCGGAGGATCCCCTCCATGTTGGCCAGATCCAGGATGGCGCCCTGCTCCAGTGGGCGGTTGAAGGACACGGACAGGTCCTCGCGCTGGGCCACCGTGAACTGGAGCTCCATGAGGCGATTCACGCCGTCGAAGAGGAACGCCCCAACAACCAGGATGGAGGCCGAGAACGCCACCCCCAGCACGGACGCCACTGCTCTCAGGGGTCGGCGCTCCAGATTGCGGAGCACCAGCCGTCCCTCGGTGGGCAGGACGTCTCCCAGGCCCGCGCGCTCCAGCCACCCGGGCTTGAAGCGAGGTGGGGGCTCGGGTCGCATGGCTTCCGCCGGAGTCAGCCTGGTGGCCCGGATCACCGCGGTCCACGCGCCTCCCACCGCGGCCGCCAGGCTCACGGCGCTCGCCACCACGACCAGCGTGGCGGACAACCGGTACTCGAGCTCGGGGAATCGGAAATACTCGTCGTACAGGCCTACCATGGCGCGTCCGGACCAGGTACCGAAGCCGGCGCCCAGGATCGTCCCCACGCCCACGGCCACGAGTGCGTAGCTGAGGTCGTGCCAGGCGATCTCCTGGCGGCTGTACCCGAATGCCTTCAAGGTTCCGATCTCGGTGCGCTGCGTGGAGATCAGCCTGGCCAACACGATATTGAGCAGAAAGGCGGCCACCCCCAGGAACACGGCAGGGATCAGCGTTCCCGTGGTCCGGTTCTGCGCCAGCTCGTCCTCGAGGATCTTGTAGGAGAGCTGCCTGTCCCGCCCGTATGCGCCGAGCCCCCCGTACGGTTCCAGCACGTCGTTCAGATGCTGGATCACCCGCTGCTCCACGGCACCGGGGGCCATTCGTATGGCCACGTCGTTGAACGCGTCCACCATGTCCAGCGCCGCCCCCAGGGTCGACCGGCTCATCCAGAAGACCGCGTAACGCTCGTCGTCCGGGTAGAGGGCGCCGGGGGGGACCGAGTACGAATGCTCGGGAGAGATGGCGGAGCCCACGACCACCACGGCGCTCCTCCGCCCGTTCAGCACGGCCTCCACGGTGTCGCCCAGGCTGAGGTCGTTGGCGGTGAAGAACGCTTCGGACACCACGGCCTCGCTCGCTCGTCCGGGGTCCGGCGTCCGCCCGCTCACGAGGTGGATCCGGTTGAGGGCCGGCTGCCCGTCGTCGGGGAGGGACACGAAGAGTCCCGTTCCCGGGGCGTCCAGCCACGGAAGGTCCAGCGTGGCGTAGGCCGCGACACGGGTCGAGACGACTCCCACGCCGGGGATGTCCAGAATGCGGGCCCGGACTCGCTCCGGGGCCCGCTCCAGCCCCGACCATACGTCGGCCAGGCGGTAGTCCTGGTAATACGCGTCCCGAGCCTCCACCAAGGCCTCGTAGGTTCCGCGGAGCGAGACCACCGTCACCACACCCGTGGCCACCACCAGCCCGATGGAGAGGAGCTGGGCCCGGAGGCGCCAGAGCTCCCGGAGCATCTTCCGGTCCAGCGTTCGGCCGAGGATCACCAGGTGATCTCCTCCAGCGAGGCCCGCTCCCGGTTCTCGCGGATCTCCGTGATCTCCCCGCTGCTCATGTGCATGACCCGGTCGCCCATGGCGGCGATGGCCACGTTGTGCGTGATGATGGCCGTGGTCGTATCCGTCTCGCGGTTCACGGTGTCCAGGACCTGGAGCACGAGCTTGCCGGTCTCGGCGTCCAGCGCTCCCGTGGGCTCGTCGCAGAACAGGAGCTCGGGCTGCTTGGCGATGGCGCGGGCGATGGCCACCCTCTGCTGCTCGCCTCCGGAGAGCTGGGCGGGGAAGTGGTCCATCCGGTCTCCCAGGCCCACCATGGACAGCGCTCGGTCCGGGTCCATGGGCCTGGTGGCGATCTCGCTCACCAGGGCGACGTTCTCCCGGGCGGTGAGGCTGGGGATCAGGTTGTAGAGCTGGAACACGAAGCCGACGTACTTGCGGCGATACTGGGTCAGGGCGTCGTCGTCGGCATTGGAGAGATCATGCTCGCGGTACCTGAGCGTGCCCCCGGTGGGCCGGTCCAGGCCCCCCAGGATGTTCAGGAGCGTGGACTTGCCGCTGCCGGAGGCACCCAGGAGCACCACGAGCTCCCCGTGCCGCAGGTCCACGTCCACCGATCGGAGCGCCTCCACCCGCACCGATCCCATCTCGTATACCTTCGATAGATCCCTGGCCTGGAGGATCGTCTTCGGATCGTCCATCATGGCATCCCCGGGCCGGGCGGGAGGACGTCGGCCCTTTCGTGTCCGTGTCGGAGTTCAGCATTTTTGCGCACGGCGGTGTCCAAATGTCGCGGGCATGGTGACGCGCGTCCACGATGCGGCGATGCGCGGCCGGCCACGGTGGGATGAAGGTCCGGGGCCCGTCGGGTCCGCGGAACCCGCGTTTCGCGTCGGAGTAGGCACATCCCAAGGCACGACGCGAATCTTGACCCTCCCGAGCGGAAGCGAGAATCCGGCGCTCGGCTGACTTCAGAATCCCAGGATGATGGACATGATCAGAACATCTCTGCTCACGGGTGCGACGGCGGCCCTGGCATTGCTGGCGGCGTGCTCGTCCGGTTCCCAGGCGCCCGTCGAGGCGCCTCAGCCGGCGGCGGCGCCCATGCAGGAGGCCGAGCCCGAGACCACTTCCTCCACGGTGCTGGACGAGGCTTCCACGCTGGACGGCGTGTACACTTTGGCGCAGGCCGACCGGGGCGAGGCGGTCTTCCAGGAGTCGTGCGCCGAGTGCCATGAGACCGAGGACTGGACCGAGACCGCGTTCCGGGGACGGTGGGCCGACCAGTCCACCTTCCAGCTCTGGTACTACATCAACGATCGGATGCCTTACGACAATCCGTGGAGCCTCTCGCGTCAGCAGGTCACGGATGTGCTGACGTACATCCTGCATCTGAACGATCTCCCCACCGGCGATGCGGAGATGGGCACCACCGACGACGACATCGACCAGTACTGGATCGTCTGGGAGCGCTGAGCGCCCGGATGGACGTGGCGGAGCGCCGCCACGAGGAACGTACGAGGGCCCCGGGACTCCAGTTCCCGGGGCCCTCTGCACATGGGGCTGCGCGGGTCCGCCCGCTACGTGGCGGCCTGCGGGGTCAGCGCGTCCCTGGCCGCGCGCACCCTTCGCTCGGCTTCCTCCGCGGAATCCGCGGTCGCCGTGAGGTGGCCCATCTTCCGGCCCGGCCGGGCTTCGCTCTTCCCGTACAGGTGAAGGCGCACCCCGGGGGTACGTAGCGCCGCCGCCCAGTCGGGCGTCCCGGCCGACCACAGATCGCCCAGCAGGTT
>CAYGKI010000102.1:0-5742 GCA_964350235.1 uncultured Gemmatimonadaceae bacterium
CCTGGGTGGCGCGGTGATCCGCGACTTCACCCTCGTCCTGATCCTGGGTGTGATCATCGGGACCTACTCGTCCGTGTTCGTGGCGTCCCCCGCGCTCATCGAGATCCAGAAGCGGTGGGGCGTGGGTAGCTCCGGGGAAAAGAAGAAGCGACCCGAGCCCGCGACGGTGTGACCCGTTACTTCGACACCCACTGTCATCTGACGGACGCCGCCTTCCGGGAGGACCGGGAGGCGGTGTTGCGTAGGGCCTCCGACGCGGGTGTCGCCCGTGTGGTCACCATCGCCTCGACGGTCGGTGACGCGGAGGCGGCCGCGGACTTCGCCGCAGGCACCCCCGGGGTGTGGAGCACCGCGGGGATCCATCCGCACCAGGCGGGTGACGCCACGAAGGATGCCGTGGAACAGATCCGGACGCTGGCGCGCTCCCGCCCGGGGGTGGTCGTGGCCCTCGGCGAGACAGGACTGGACTACCACTACGACCACGCTCCACGCCCGGTGCAGCGCTCGCTCTTCGATGCGCATCTCGCGCTGGGGGCCGAGCTGGGCCTTCCCGTGGTCGTCCACGCCAGGGAGGCCGATCAGGACATCGCGGCGGCGCTCCGTGACATGCCGCGAGGGACCATAGGGGTCCTGCACTGCTTCACGGGCGGGGCTCTGGCGTTCCAGGAAGCCCTGGCTGCCGGGTGGTACGTGTCGTTCTCGGGGATCGCGTCGTTCAAGAGCTTCGAGGCGGCGGACCTCCTGCGAGAGGTGCCCGAGGATCGGTTGCTCATCGAGACCGACGCTCCCTATCTGTCTCCCGTTCCACTCCGGGGCCGACGCAACGAGCCGGCGCACGTCCCACACGTAGCCGTGGCGGTGGGCGCGCATCTCGGGCGCCCGGCCGAGGACGTGGCCACGCTGACCTGGGGCAACGCGAACCGCTTCTACGGGCTGACCGACGCCGAGCAGGTGCTGGCGTGAGCCGGCGCATCAGGATCCTCCCGGACGCGGTGGCCAACCAGATAGCCGCGGGCGAGGTGGTTGAGCGTCCCGCTTGGGTGGTGAAGGAGCTGGTGGAGAACGCGCTGGACGCCCGGGCGAGCCGGGTGGAGATCCAGGTGGAGCGGGGCGGAAAGCGACGGATTCGGGTGAGCGACGATGGGGTCGGGATGGTCCGCGAGGACGCGGTGCTGTGCCTGGACCGTCACGCCACCAGCAAGATCGCGCGGGCGGAGGACCTGCACGGGGTGCGTACCTTCGGATTCCGGGGAGAGGCGCTACCGTCCATCGCGGCGGTGAGCCGCCTGACGCTGGAGACCTTCGCCGAAGGCGAGGACACGGGAACGCAGATCTCGTGCTCCGGCGGGCAGATCAACCAGGTCTCGGACGTGGCGCGTAGACGAGGAACCACCGTAGAGGTGCGGAATCTGTTCTACAACGCCCCGGCTCGGTCCAAATTCCTGAAGGCCGTGTCCGCGGAGACCCGCGCGGTGAGTGATGCCGTGACCCAGCTCGCGCTGGCGAATCCGTCGGTGTCGTTCTTCCTCACGTCCGACGATCGCTCCCTCCTGGAGCTGGATGGGGCCCCGGACGCGGGAACCCGTGTCGCCCAGGTCTGGGGAACGGATGCGGCCGGCACGCTCATGGGCGTGTACGCCGACGACGAAGGTTACGAGGTCCGGGGGCTGGTCCAGCGCCCGGACGAAGCGCGACCGGGCGTGCGCAGGAGCTTCCTATCGGTGAACGGACGCCCGTTCAAAGCCACGGCATTGGGGCAGGCGGCCCTCAGGGGATACCGCACGACCATCGCCGAAGGCGTGCGCCCCTGGACGTTCCTGTATCTGACCGTGCCCGACGGCGATGTGGACGTGAACGTGCATCCCGCCAAGGCCGAGGTGCGCTTTCGTGAACAGGCGCGGGTGGAGGCCCTGGTGGAGGACGCCGTTCGAAGCGCCATGCAAGGAGAGGAGAGCGGAGCCCGCTATCAGACGGAGGTGGTGGTGCCTCCTCTGAAGGTGAGCGAGTCCGGCGCCCGGAAGCGCTCCGAAACGCGCGGACGTCCCGAGCAGCAGATGGCCCTCTTCGCCACGGGCTCCCCGACCGCCGAGCAGGGGTCTCCCTCAGGGGCGACCGGGGAGCCGGCCGCGGAGGAAGCTCCGCCCCCGGATGCGTCGGCGGATGCCGGGTCCGTCCCCGTGCGGGGCTCCAGGCCCCGGCTCTGGCAGGTGCTGGACACGTACGTGTTCGCCGAGACCCGGGACGGGGTGATGATCGTGGATCAGCACGCCGCCCACGAGCGCATCCTGTTCGAGAGGCTCATGGACGCGTACGAGCGCGGGGGGCAGGAAGGGCAGCGCCTACTGTTTCCGCTCACCCTTCGTCTGACTGCGCCCGAGCTTCGCTGCGTGGAGGATCTGTCCGGCCTGCTGGAGCGGTCGGGCTTCGAGGTGGAGAGCTTCGGAGGGGATACGGTCATCGTCCACGCGGTCCCGAATCCGCATCGCTACTTCGACGCCGAGCGCGCGTTCCGCGAGATGATCGACGAGCTGACCCATGGCTCGGAGCTGGTCCGGTCGGCGCGAAACCAGCACGAGCGAATCGCCATGACCTTCGCCTGCAAGAGCGCCATCAAAGCCGGCCAACGTCTGAGTGACGTCGAGATGCAGGAGCTCTTCGACCAGCTGTTCGCGACGCGGATGCCCCATCACGACGTCCATGGGCGTCCCACCATCGTCCGCCTGTCGGGGGCGGAGCTCGCCCGGAAGTTCGGTCGCTCGTGAGCCACGCTCCGGCGCCTCCGGCCCCGCGGTTCCTGGCGGTCGTCGGCGCCACGACGTCGGGCAAGACCGAGCTTTCGGAAGCCCTGGCACGTCACCTGGACGTGGAGATCATATCCATGGACTCCCGGCAGGTATACCGGGGCATGGACATCGGAACGGACAAAGTGAGCCCCCAGGTCCGGGCGCGAGTTCCCCATCATGGGCTGGATCTGGTGGATCCCTCGGAACGCTACTCCGCGGGCCGGTTCGCGCGCGACGTGCGCCGGTGGATCCCCGAGATCGAGGCCCGGGGCAGGGTGCCGATGCTGGTGGGAGGCACGGGCTTCTTCCTGAGGGCGGTCCTGGAGCCGATCTTCCAGGAGCCGGACCTGGACGAGGATCGCCTGGAACGACTCCGCGCATGGCTGGCAGACCAGCCGCGCGAGCGTCTCGAGGCATGGGTGCGTCTGCTGGATCCCGCGCGCGCGGAGCTGGCGGTGGAAGGCGGGCCGCAACGCATGTGCCGCACCATCGAGGTCGCTCTCCTCTCCGGACATCCGCTCTCGTGGTGGCACGAGGCGGCTCCGAGAGAGGGCGAGCCCATCCCCGGCGTGGTGGTGGCGCTGGACGTTCCCCGCGAGGAGCTGGACCGGCGGATCGCGGGTCGGGTCGAGGTGATGTTGGAGCGGGGTCTGGTCGAGGAGGTGCAGGCGCTCCTGGCGGCCGGCTTCCACGCCGGGAGTCCGGGGATGAGTGCCACCGGGTACCGTGAGATCATCGAGTACATCCACGGCCGAGCGTCGTTGGAGGAGGCCAAGGAGTCCATCCGGGTGGCCACGAGGAGATACGCCAGGCGCCAGATCACCTGGTTCCGGCATCAGCTCCCCGAGGATGCCGTCCGGCTGGACGCCACCATTCCCTTGGAGGAGCGGGTACGGAGCGCGATGGGCACGTGGATGGAGCGGACGGGCGCCGCCGGAGCGCGGCCAAAGGGCGAGGAAGGCGAGGAATGAAGGTCGGTATCACCTGTTATCCGACGTACGGCGGCTCAGGCGCCATAGCCACGGAGCTGGGTCTGCTGCTGGCGGATCGGGGTCACGAGATCCACTTCGTGACCTACGACCAGCCCTTCCGCCTGCCGGGGTACCGCGAGCGGGTCTACTTCCACGAAGTCGAGATGGCGGGGTATCCGCTTTTCGAGCATCCCCCGTACTCGCTTGCGCTGGCGGTGGCCCTGCTCGACGCCGCCCGGAAGTACGAGCTGGACCTGGTCCACATGCATTACGCCATTCCCCACGCGGCATCGGCGTTCCTGGCGAGGGAGATGCTCAAGGAAGAGCGGGACCTGCGCATCGTCACCACGCTCCACGGCACGGACATCACGCTGGTGGGTCTCCACCCCTCCTTCCAGGCCATCACCCAGTTCTCCATCCTGCAGTCGGACGGGCTCACCGCGGTCTCCGAGTACCTGAAGCGGGAGACGGTCCGGGACTTCAAGGTGCCGGCGGAGCGCATCCAGGTCATCCCCAACTTCGTGGACACGGACCTGTTCCGTCCCGGTCGGGAGCCCTGCCACCGCGCCAGTCTGGCTCCGGGTGGCGAGCCCATCGTGATGCACGTCTCCAACTTCCGGGCCGTGAAGCGGGTGGAGGACGTGGTGGAGGTCTTCGCCAGGATCCGAGCGAAGGTCCCGGCGCGCCTGGTCTTCGTAGGGGACGGTCCCGAGCGCCCCAGGGCAGCCCAACGCGCCGACGACCTGGGCGTGCGCGACCATGTGGTCTTCCTGGGCAAGCACGCCTCGGTGGACGAGCTCATGCCCTGCGCGGATCTCTTTCTCCTTCCTTCGGAGAACGAGTCCTTCGGCCTGGCCGCGCTGGAGGCCATGGCCGCAGGGGCGCCCGTGGTGGCGTCCAGCGCCGGGGGGCTGCCCGAGGTCATCGAGGACGGCGTCAGCGGGCACCTCTTCCCCGTAGGTGCCGTGGACGAGATGGCCCGGGCCGGCATCCGTCTCCTCACGGACCAGGCGCACCGTGACAGGATCGCGGGGGCGGCCAGAGAACGCGCGCTGACCCGCTTCTCCGCGTCCGCGGTGGCGTCCCAGTATGAAGATCTCTATCGGCGTGTCATCGAGGAGGGCGGTACATGAACGTCTGGGAAGCGCTGGTCCTGGGGATCGTCCAGGGCGCCACGGAATTCCTGCCGGTCTCGAGCTCCGGACACCTGGTCATCACCCAGGCGGTGCTCGGCGTGGCCATCCAGGGGGTCTTCTTCGAGATCGCGGTCCATGTCGCCACGTTGATTTCCGTGCTCGTCGTGTACCGACACAGGGTGGCGGGATTGGCCGGAGGACTCGCACAGCGGGACCCAGAGGCCGTGCGGTACCTCATGCTCCTGGGTGTGGCTACCATCCCGGCGGGCCTCCTCGGCGTGCTGGCCAAGGATCCCATCGAAGCCCTCTTCGACGTTCCGGCGGCTCCCGGGGTGGCCCTCCTGGTCACGGGCTGCTTCCTGTGGACGAGCCGCTGGGCCATCGCCAGGGCCGTGGCGGAGCGTCCGGGCTGGGTCGCGGCGTTCCTCATCGGATGCGCCCAGGCCTTCGCCCTCGTTCCGGGGATCAGCCGGGCGGGCGCCACGGTCGTCGCCGCCCTCTGGTTGGGGATTCAGGCGCGGGAAGCGGCGGCATTCTCGTTCCTCATGTCCATTCCCGTCATCGCCGGCGCCGCCATCCTCCAGATCCCTGATCTCCAGGCCGGGATGGGCGTGCCCGGTACGGCGCTGCTGGTGGGCGCGGTGGCCGCGGCGGTCACGGGTGTCCTGGCCATCCGCACGTTCGTGGCGGTGCTGGCGCGGGAGTCGTTCCACTACTTCGCTCCGTACTGCTGGGTGGTGGGGGCACTCTTCCTGAGCTGGCTGTGGCTGACCTGAGCGGGACCCGGGTCGAGACGTGGGAGGACCATCCGCCAGAGTTCTGGAGCGACCTCTGGGGGGTGCCGCGGCTGGA
>CAYGKI010000102.1:5752-9760 GCA_964350235.1 uncultured Gemmatimonadaceae bacterium
CGGCCCGGTCACCGTCGTGGTTCCGCCCCCACCAAAGGGAGCGACCAACTATCCGTTCTTCGTCGATTGGATCGAAGCGGATCTGCTCGACCGCCTCGGACCGGACGCGCTCTACCGCGGTGGACTGGAGATCCACACCACCATCGGGTCCACCAACGACCGTGCGCGGGAGCTCGCCGAGGAAGGGTGGGGTGCCTACACCACCGTCGTCGCCGAGGAACAGACGGCCGGTCGAGGACGAACGGGAGCGGAATGGGTTTCGGCACCCGGATCGGGGCTGTGGATATCGGTCCTCTTGCCGGCCGCACCCGCCGCACACCTGCCCCTCCTGGTGGGTCTGGCCGCGACCGAAGCCATCGAGCGGACCTGCCCGGGGCTGCGGGCGCGCATCGAGTGGCCCAACGACGTGACCCTCTCGGACCGAAAGGTGGCCGGGATCCTGTGCGAAGGCGTCCGGTCGTTCGTGGTGGCGGGCCTCGGGATCAACACCCGTCCACCGCCGGGCGGCTTTCCGGAGTCGGTGGCCGCGCGCGCCACGGACCTGGCCTCGGCGTGGGGTCGCCCTCCGGATCGGGGCGTGCTCGCCGGAGCGCTCCTGGCGGCGCTCCGCGCGCGGATGGCCACGGCCGGGTCCGTCCTCAGTGTGGAGGAGCGGCACGCCCTCTCTACCCGCGACGCCCTGGTGGGCCGCCCGGTGGTGACGACCCAGCATGGTCCGGGGCGCGCCCTGGGGATCGCGGAGGACGGGGCCCTCGTCGTGGAGCGCGACGACGGACGCCGGGTACACGTACGGGCCGGCAGCGTCCGGCCCGCTTGAAACCAACCAGATCGGAGGAGCGTCAGGTGCGACTCGTCGTGGACGTCGGGAACACCGAGACCGTAGTGGGACTGGTATCAGGCACCACCGAGCTCGTGTCGCACTGGCGCGTCAGCTCGGGTGTGCCCCGGACCGCCGACGAGATGCGGGCGCTGGTGCGCGCTTTCCTCCAGGGCGACGAGATCGACGAGGGGGGCATCGAGAGCGGTGTCATCGGCTCGGTGGTTCCCGCGGTGAACCAGGTGTGGTCTCGGACGCTGAAGCGCATCGTCTCCGGCGCGGTCCACGAGGTCGGCCCGTCCACCGAGCTGCCCATCCGCCTGGACGTGGACGAGCCCATGACCGTCGGCGCCGACCGTATCGTGAATACCCTGGCGGCACGGGAGCTGTATCACGAGGACACCATCGTGGTCGACCTGGGCACGGCCACCACCTTCGATTGCATCACGGCCGAGGGTGTGTTCCTGGGTGGCGTCATCGCGCCCGGGCTCGCTGCCGGGCTGGATTGGCTGTCGGCCCGCACGGCCAAGCTTCCGCGCGTCGAGCTGGTTCCTCCCGAACGGGTCATCGGACGCCGTACCGAGACCTGTATCCAGAGCGGAGTGTTCTATCAGGCCGTGGGCGGCGTGGACGCCATCGTGCGGGGGATCCGGGAGGAGTGGCAGCGGCCGCAGGCCCGGGTGGTGGCTACCGGAGGATTCGCCAGCTCCATCGGGCCGCACCTGGACACCGTGGCCCACGTGGAGCCTTTCCTCACGCTGTACGGTCTCGCCATGGCGGGGGCGTATCTCGACGGCAGGGTGTCCCCGGCCCCTTGAACGACGCTACATTCACGGTTCCGGAGTCGCGCCCCAACCGGGGTGCCTACCGCTCACGCACACGCACAGAACCGCATGACCCTCTCTCCCGTATTCCGATCCCGTGAGGCGGTCCGCCTGTTGGCGGACGAGGGCGTGTGGGCCGGCTTGGCTCCCGACATGGAGGCGCAGGCCGACGCGGTGCGCACGGTGTATTCGGATCTGGAAGCAGTGCTGGGTGAGGCGTACCGCACCGACGTTCCGCACGTGCCCTCGGCGGAAGAGGTCACCACGCCGGAGGGGCTGCACTTCCTTCAGGAGTATTTCTTCCTGATCCTGTTCCGGTCCATCTTCCGCGCGCTGCGGGTACCCGAGGCTCGGCTCAGGCTCTACACCGAGCTGAATTTCTGCATCAAGGGGACCATCACGGCCGCCGATAACCTCTTCGACGAGCAGGAGAAGAGCCTGCTGCCCCTCCGGCCGCACGCGGGACCCCGCTTCATGTCCATCCTCCAGCTCATGGCCTTCGAGAGGTTGCAGCGTCGCACGCTGGATCGTGCAGAAGGGGAGGGGGTCCTCACTCGGGATCAGGCGGGCCGGATCCAGAAGGCTCTACTCGACCGGATGGCGGCCATCGGCGCCCTGGAAGGGTCCGAGGAGGGTGGGGTGAGCGAGATCCCCGACCCCGACACCATGGTGGAAGCGGTTCACCGGGTGCGCGGAGGGGCGCTCTTCGCTCTGGCGTTCGCGGCTCCCGGGGTTCTGGAAGAAGAGGACGGGGGGGCTGTGCTGGAGCGCGCCGAGGCCGCGGTGGCCCAGCTCGGAACGGCGTTCCAGATCGTGGACGACCTCACCGATTTCGAGTTCGATATCGGCCGTCGCAGCCACAACCTGCTCATCGCCCAGATCCACCATGGGGGCTCCGACGCCGAGCGCGCGGCGCTGCGCGCGGCGCTGGAGTCCGGAGCCGTGGAGGCCGGTGCGGTGGAGACCACGTTCCGGGGCTCGGCACGGGCGGTCCTGGAGCGGGCCTACGCGGAGGCGCGCGCTTCGTTCTCCGCCCTGGCGGACCTGGGTCATTGGTTCCCGGCGCGGCTGGCGGACGAAGTGGTCCACGCCATCGTGGGTCTGGACGGTGTGGCCAGGATGGAAGCCCTCACCGAGACGGCCTGAGCCGCCCACCCTCGACTGCCGCGTCACGGGCGTTCGGCACACTCCCGAATAGCGTTCAGCCCGGCCTCCGGCCGAGGCCTTCGCCGCAATCTCCCGGCTTGACACCTACGCGCGATGCCCCACATTACTCGGGACGTTAGCACTCACCAGCGACGAGTGCTAACACTCCGGTGATCACCCTCATGGTCACGGCCCTAGCAAGCGTAAGGAGGCCTGATGGCTAAAAAGAAAGGCGCACCCAAGGTCAAGCCGTTGGCTGACCGAGTCGTCGTCGCCCCCGCCAAGGAAGGCGAGGAGATGCGCGGCGGGATCTACATCCCCGACACCGCGAAGGAGAAGCCCTCCCAGGGCGAGATCGTCGCGGTCGGCCCCGGCCGGCTGTCCGAGGACGGCACCCGGCTCGAGCTGGACGTCAAGGTCGGAGACAAGGTCCTGTACGGTAAGTACAGCGGTACGGATGTGACGCTCGACGGAGAGGAGTACCTCATTCTCCGTGAAGCGGACATCCTCGCGGTCATTTCGTAAGCGCAAATCGACGAATAGGAGATACAACTCATGGCAGCTAAAGAGCTAGAGTTCGACGTCGAGGCGCGTGCGCGCCTCAAGTCGGGTGTCGATCAGCTCGCTCGTGCCGTGAAGGTGACCCTCGGCCCGAAGGGCCGGAACGTGGTCCTGGATCGGAAGTTCGGAGCCCCCACCGTCACGAAGGACGGTGTGTCGGTTGCGAAGGAGATCGAGCTGGAGGATCCCATCGAGAACATGGGAGCCCAGATGGTCAAGGAGGTCGCCACCAAGACCTCCGACGTCGCCGGTGACGGTACGACCACCGCGACGGTGCTGGCGCAGGCGATCTTCGGCGAGGGCCTGAAGAACGTCACCGCCGGGACGAACCCCATGGGCATCCGCCGCGGCATCGACAAGGCCGTCGAGCAGGTGGTGGAGGAGCTCCGGAAGCTCTCCACCCCCACCAAGGGCAAGAAGGAGATCGCCCAGGTCGGCGCCATCTCCGCGAACAACACCAAGGAGATCGGTGAGCTCATCGCGGACGCCATGGACAAGGTGGGCAAGGACGGCGTCATCACGGTGGAGGAGGCGCGCGGCCTCGAGACCACCCTGGAGACCGTCGAGGGCATGCAGTTCGACCGCGGCTACCTCTCGCCGTACTTCGTGACCGACCCGGAGCGCATGGAGGCGGTGCTCGACGATCCCATGATCCTGATC
>CAYGKI010000103.1:0-9598 GCA_964350235.1 uncultured Gemmatimonadaceae bacterium
CGCCACCGAGATCATGGAGGCGGATCACCACGGCCTCGAGGACGTGAAGGACCGCATCCTCGAGTTTCTGGCGGTCCGCAAGCTCTACCTGGACCGGCACGCCGCAGTGGCCGTTGGCGGAGGCGAGGCGTCCGCGGGCCAGGACGACGAGGGCGACGGCCCCGGGGAGGAGGACATCCCGGAGGACGGAGGGGACGACGGGGACGACCGGGCCGGGCGTGGGCCCATCCTGCTCTTCGTCGGGCCTCCCGGCGTCGGCAAGACGTCCATCGCCCAGTCCATCGCCCGCTCGCTGGGCCGGAAGTACGTCCGTATCTCGCTGGGTGGCGCCAGGGACGAGGCGGACATCCGCGGTCACCGACGCACGTACGTGGGGGCCATGCCCGGAAGGATCATTCAGGGCATGCGCCAGGCGAAGTCGAAGAACCCGGTCTTCCTCCTGGACGAGGTGGACAAGCTGGGCGCTTCGTTCCAGGGCGATCCCAGCTCGGCGCTCCTTGAGGTACTGGATCCGGCTCAGAATTCCACCTTCGTGGACCACTACCTGGGGATCCCCTTCGATCTCTCCGAGGTGCTCTTCATCGCCACCGCCAACTACCTGGATCGCATTCCCGGGCCGTTGCTGGACCGCATGGAGCGCGTGGACTTCGCCGGGTACACCGAGCGGGAGAAGCTTCAGATCGCCAAGAAGTATCTCCTCCCCAGGCAGAGGAAGGACGCCAGCCTGACGGACGACGAGCTCACCATGACCGACGAGGCCATCCTCACGGTCGTCCAGAGCTACACGCGGGAGGCGGGCGTGCGGCAGCTCGAGCGCGAGATCGGCAAGTTCGCGCGCAAGGTCGCCCGGCAGATCGCCGCCGGTAAGGTGGATCGTCTGGAGGCCACGGCCGAGGACGTGAAGGAGTTCCTGGGCCGTCCCAAGGTGCATCCGGAGCGCATGGCCGACGAGGACATGGTGGGGGTCGCCACGGGCATGTTCTACACGCCCATGGGTGGCGACATCATGTTCGTCGAGGCCAGCGTCATGCCCGGGGAGAGCGGGTTCGTGCTCACCGGCCAGCTCGGAGACGTCATGAAGGAGTCGGCCAGGGCGGCGTTGTCGTACGCCAAGGCCAACTGGAAGGAGCTGGGTATCGACGAAGACGCGCTCCGCAAGCGGGAAGTCCACATCCACGTGCCGGCGGGCGCCGTGCCCAAGGACGGGCCCTCGGCGGGGATCACCATGGCGACGGCACTCATCTCCGCCGTGTCCGGCCGCAAGGTGAGGAGGGACGTGGCCATGACAGGCGAGCTGACCCTCACGGGCCGCGTCCTGCCCATCGGAGGTGTGAAGGAGAAGGTGCTCGGCGCCGCCCGCGCGGGCATCAAGGAGATCGTGATTCCGGCGGAGAACGAGGCCGACCTCGAGGATCTGCCCGCCGAGGTTCGGGAGCAGTTGGCCTTCCACACTGCCGAGACCCTGGACGACGTGATCGCCGTGGCGCTGGAGCACGGAGAGAAGCCGGTCGCGAAGAAGCCGGCCGCGAGGAAGAAGGCCGCTCCCGGGAAGAAGGCCGCTCCCGGGAAGAAGCCGGCGGCCGGGAAGAAGCCGGCCGGGAAGAAGAAATCCTCCGGGCGGAAGGAGCCTTCGAAGAAGTAGCCTGAAGTGGGCGGAGAAGGGTGAGGCCGGGCGCGTCAGTCCACGAAGACGCGTCCGGCCTCGCCTGCTTCCAGGGTACCGACGACCGCCGCCACCGGCGCCGAATCCTCCAGCGCGGCCAGCAGGCCATCCAGCGCGTCCGGGGACACGGCCAGCAGGAGCCCACCCGACGTCTGGGCGTCGGTCACCAGCGTCCGCAGCTCGGCGTGCACGGACGGAGCGAACGAGACGTCCTCCGCCAGGTCGGCCAGATTGCGCCGCGTCCCGCCCGGAACGTGGCCTTGTGCGACCAGGTCTCTCGCGCCCTCCAGCAGGGGGACGTCCGAGGCACGGATCCTGGCCGACAGGCCGGAGGCACGTACCAGGCTCCGCAGGTGGCCCAGGAGACCGAACCCGGTGATGTCGGTTCCGGCGTGCACCCCAGCGGTGACGGCCGCCTCGGCGGCGCCACGATTCAGCGCGGCCATGCTGTCGACGGCGGCGCGCACCACGGATTCGGGCGCGGCACCGGCCTTCACCGCCGTCGCGATGACGCCGGATCCCAGCGCCTTGGTGAGCACCAGCACGTCGCCGGCGCGTCCAGCGGCGTTGGTGACCATCCGCCCGGGATCCACCTCGCCCACCGCCACCATCCCGTACTTGGGCTCGGCGTCGTCGATGGAGTGGCCGCCCAGAATGGCGATCCCGGCCTCGCGGGCGACCTGTGCGCCACCCCTCAGGATCTCCTCCAGAAGGCCTTCCGGGAGGAGCTTCCTGGGGAAGCCCACCAGATTCAGGGCAAAGAGGGGCCGACCCCCCATGGCGTAGATGTCCGACAGGGCATTCGCTGCGGCGATGCGGCCGAAGTCGAACGGATCATCGACGATGGGCGTGAAGAAGTCCGCGGTCACCACGAGGGCACGGTCCGCCGAGAGTCGATACACGGCGGCGTCGTCGCCCGTCGCGTGACCGACGAGGACGTTGGGGTCGTCCACGGGAAGCAGGTGACGCAGCACGTGCGCCAACTCGGACATGCCGAGCTTACACGCTCACCCGGCGCCATGACTGAGCTGGGACAGCCGGATGCGCGGCCGTTGGTCCCGAGGCTCGTTCGCCATCGTGCCCTCCGTGGGGTCTGGGTGAGCGGGTCCGGGTCCATCGATCACCTCCTGTCCCCCGGCCTGGGGGCGAGCTGGCGCGCGACGACGCGGTATCGTGCCCGGCAGCTCGCCACGGAAGCGCGGGGAGGAAACCCGAGAGGCGTACGGTGTAGGCCACCCACGGAGACGCGCCGGCACGGACGGCGCCACCGAGTCGATACGGAGAAGGATGTGAGTCGGAATCAGTCACCCAGGGGATTGCTCGCACAGGAGCTTTCGTTGGCCGAGCCGGACATGGATCTGGCCCGGGCGGCGCTGCTCGTCGCGAGTGAGGAGTATCCCCAGCTCTCCGTCGATCTCTATCTCGCGCGCCTGGATCAGATGGCG
Organism: uncultured Gemmatimonadaceae bacterium; assembly: GCA_964350235.1. Taxonomy (GTDB): domain Bacteria; phylum Gemmatimonadota; class Gemmatimonadetes; order Longimicrobiales; family Gaopeijiaceae; genus JAWLHJ01. The sequence goes on from CAYGKI010000103.1 coordinate 3,109, forward strand.
GAAGAGGTGAAGGACCGCCTCGCCGACGAGTCCGCGTCGTTGCTGGTGCTTCAGGAGATGCTGGACACGCTCTACCGACGCCGGAGCTTCGGTGCGAATCGCAAGGCGTACTACGACCCGCGGAACTCCTTTCTCAACGACGTCCTCGATCGTGGGGTCGGGATCCCCCTGACCTTGGGGATGGTGGTCCTGGAGGTGGGTTGGCGCCTGGGGCTCCCGCTGGAGGGCGTGAACTTTCCGGGACACTTCCTGGTCCGGTTCCGCGGGGAGGCCCTGGACCTCCTCGTCGATCCCTTCGACGGCGGGAAGATCCGCTTCGAGGATCAGGCCCAGGAGCTCCTGGACAGGGCCTACGGCGGGGTCGTGCGCCTCCAGCCCTCCTTCATGCGGGAGGCCACGAAGCGGGACATGCTCGTGCGGATGCTCACCAACCTCAAAGGTGTCTACATGCGCGTCGCGGACCACCGTCGGGCGCTGGCGGCGGTGGAGCGGATCCTCATGCTCACCCCCACGGCACCTACGGAGAACCGGTCGCGAGGCCTCCTTCTCGCGCGCCTGGGACGGCGAGAGGAAGCGGCGACTCAGCTGGAGAAATACCTGAGGGTGGCTCCGGGCGCGGCAGACGCCGACCGGGTGGAGGACATGCTGAGGGACCTTCGCGCGGGGCGGGATCCCGCCGACGTCGAGGGGCTCTGACCATGACCTCCACCGGCTACCGGGCGGCTCGAGAAGGCCTGGCCATGTTCCTGCAACCGGCTCGCCGTCGGCTCCGTGTCCACGGGCGGGCGCCCCGTCAGATGCTCAACGGCATCCTCACCGGGACGCTTCCCGGGCCTCCGGAGGTGGACGAGGACGGCGTAGCCTCCGGCATCGCCACCTACCATACAGTGCTCACGCCCAAGGGGCGGATGATCACCGACGCGTGGGTTCTGCTCCCTGGTGACGAGGAGGCCGACGGCTTCGTGCTGGACCTGCCCCAGGCCGGCACCCAGGCGTTCCTCGAGCACCTCGCGAAGGTGCTGCCTCCCAGGTTCGCGCGGTACGAGGACGTCAGTGACGCTCTGGGCATGCTTGCCCTGGCCGGCCCGCAGGTGGAATCCGCCCTCTCGCGCCTGGCTTTCGGCCTTCGCGTGGACCCCGAGGCGCTCGGGGCGTTGGAGGAGGGGGGATGGGTGCGGTTGGGCGCCGACGGGCTCACCGCCGTGCGTACCCGGGAGGTGGACGTGGAGGCCTTCCTCGTCCTCGGCCCGGCGGACGCGGTCGCCGCCCTGTCCAGGCGCCTCGCGGGGGAGGGGGCGGTGGAGGCCACCCCACAGGATTGGGACGTGCTGCGCGTGGAGGCCGGCCGACCGGCGTTCGGAGTGGACATGACCGACGCCACCATCCCCGTGGAGGCCGGCATCCACGATCGGGCCATCGACTACCAGAAGGGCTGCTACACGGGGCAGGAAGTCATCGTGCGGATCCGCGACCGCGGGCACGTGAACCGTCATCTTCGGCGGCTGTTTCTCGGAGCGGTGGATGTGCCCGCTCCCGGGACCGAGCTCCTTCCTCCCGGCGGAGGTGACAAGCCCGTCGGCTGGATCACGTCGGCGGTGGCGTCGCCCAAGGAGGGCGGCGTGGTGGCGCTGGCGTACGTGCGCCGAGGGACCGACCGGGTGGCGCTGGGAACGCACGAGGTGGCGGTGGAGTGAGACGGGCGGACCGGCCGCGTCGCGGCCGGCCCGCCCTCCACGCATCGGCCGTCAGCCCCCTCCCAGAGCCTCCAGAGCCTGGCGGATATCTTCGTTCTCCGGACGGATCCGGTAGTTCACCTCGGTCATCTTCCAGCGGACCACACCGGACCTGTCGATGACGTAGGTGGTGGGATGCGGGATCAGCCGGTCGGGAGCCGCGTCCTCGTTCAGGAGCCCGTATCTACCGATGACCGCCGCCCCCGGATCGGAGAGCAGCGTGAACTCGATAGGCCTTCCATCGGTCTCCTCCCGGACCCTGTCCACCATCCGCTGCAGGTCCTCAAGCCCGTCCGACGCCACCGCCACGATGGAGGTGGATCCGTTCTGCCCGTCCGTGAGCAGGTCTCGCAGCTCCCCGAGCTGCTGCGCGCAGTAGGGTCACCAGTGGCCGCGGTAGAACACCAGGACCACGTCCTGGCTCTCCCGAAGGTCCGAGAGGCGCAAGGGATCGCCCTGCAGCGCCGCCAGGCGGAAGTCGGGGGCGGTATCGCCCACCGCAACGCGGTCCAGGTCCACCGGTGGGAGGGTCTCGCCGTCCAGCGGGCCCATCCGGTCTCCCAGGTCCCCGCCCTCGGAGCTACAGGAGAGGGCGAACAGGCTGGTGACCGCGAGCGTGAGGAGGAATCGCTTCGGCATGGGCGTCGGGAGGGACGGAGGGGACGTGGCCATCGGACTCGAGGGATGAACACGCGAGCCGGACCCCGCGGTTCCCGGATGGGAATCGGAGGGGCGTCGTTACACATCTGTAACGATTTTGTCGAAGAGGGAGCGACACGCGCGTCGGGCGTGTAGAGTGGAAGGAACACCGAAGGAGGTCCGACATGCGTATCATTCCATCGATTCGTGCCGTCACCGCCGTTTTCGCGGCGGCGTCGCTCAGCGCCTGCGCCGCCGCGGCCGGGCCGTGGAAGGCCCACGATGTGACGTTCGATCTCAAGGCCAAGGCCGCCGATCCCTCATCGGTTTGTCCGGTGCGGTTCACCAACGACACCGGTGACCTCATCGAAGCGGGGTACGTGTCTCTCGGCATCGAGTCCTCGGTGGGGATGATTCCGTCCGGCCACAGCCTGGAGGTGGCGGTGTCTTGCGGGCAGGAGCGCATCGAGGCGTTCGCCGTGGCGGACCAGGGACTCACGGGCGGCATGGTCCGGTATCGGAAGATGGCGCGCCTGAACCTCGCCCAGGTCACCCGACTGGACATCACCGCGGCGGATCGGGTCGGCAGGTAGCCGGTGGGCGGCGGGTGCCGCCCCCGCGCGACGGACGGGTTCACGCCATCTCCTCGCGTCCGGTTAAGGTGGGCATCCAATTGATCCGAGACTCTTCTTAGCTTCCCGGGTCCGATAGCTCGCTTTCGCGGCTATCTTCTCCCCCAGTTTCCAGCCCAAGCACGCCGAGGTCCGGACCGTTGTCAGCCGTCACCTTGAGATGGATCACGCTCGTAAGCCATCGCCTCTTTTCGTCCTCCGACACGGTCGCGGCCCGGTGCGGCCGCATGGCGACGTGGGTCGCGCCGCTCTTCGTGGCGTCCTTCGCGCCGGGATCCGTCGACGCCCAGGCCCCCGACGGACTGGGTCCCGCCGCGCAGGCCCGCCCCGCGGTCTTCCTGGACTGCCAGTCGGGTCCCAACTGCAACCAGTCCCAGTTCCGCACGGAGATCACCTTCGTCAACTGGGCCCGGGACCGGGAGGACAGCGACGTCCACATCATCTTCACCAGCCAGGGGATGAGTGGGGGGAATCGGCAGTACACGCTGGACTTCGTGGGGCGTGGGCGCTTCGAGGGGATGGACGATCAGCTCGTCTTCATGTCCAGTGGTCAGGACGTCCAGGCCGAGACCATGGACGGGTTGGCACGGACCCTGAGACTCGGGCTCCTGCGATACGGGCTCCAGGTGGGACTGGGGCCGCAGCTCGACGTGCGGTTCGACGGAGACGCCGCTCCTGTAGCCGGGGAGACCGAGGCCGAGGAGGAGGCCTTCTACGATCCGTGGAACTCCTGGACCTTCCAGGTGGCCGCCTCGGGTAACCTGGACGTCCGGGAGACGCGCTCGTCCACGCGCCTCAACCCCCAGTTCAACGCCGATCGGGTCACCGAGGACTGGAAGCTCAACCTCTCCACGTGGATGAACATCCGGCGTGAGAGCAGGGAGCTGTCCGACGGACGGGAGGTGCGCGACGACCGGAACGATTGGCGGGTGACGGCGCTCGCGGTCCGGAGCGTGGGGCCGCACATGGGGATCGGCTTCGACTCGGACCTCCGGAACTCGGTGCAGGACAACCAGCGTGCCCGGGTGCGCATGAGCCCGGCCGTGGAGTACAACTACTACCCGTACGCGGAAGCCACCCGCCGCCAGTTCATCGCCCACTACTCGCTGGGTGTGGAGTACTCCGCGTACATCGAAGAGACGGTTTTGGGTCTGGAAGAGGAGACGCGACCCGTGCATCGCGTCGGCGTCCAGTACCGTGCCCGGGAGGAGTGGGGCAACGCCGGATTGGGGATCGATGCCAACCAGTACCTGCACAGCGGCGGGGAGTACTACAGCTTCGGCATCAGCGGCGACGTGAGCTATCGGATCCTGCGTGGCCTCGAGCTCAACCTGTCCGCGGGCGCCTCCAGGGTGAACGACAACTTCTACACGCCGGGTGGGGAGATCTCCGACGAGGATATCCTCCTCGGGCGCCAGAGCCTTCCGTCCAGCTACGAGTACGACGCGTCGCTGGGTCTCAGCTACCGGTGGGGCTCCTCGTTCGCCAACATCGTGAACAACCGCTTCCCGCGGTCGGTGCGCCAGAACGAATAACCCCGGGCGGAGGGGCTCGGCCTCCGCCGAGGGATCGCCGTCAGCCGTTCCGCTTCAGCCGGTCCGCGACGATCAGGGCGCCGTGCTCCCGGCCGTTCTCGATGAAGATCTTGTTGGCGTCGTTCCCCGCCGCGATGACCCCCGCGATGTAGAGCCCCGGGACGTTGGTCTCCATGGTCCCGGGATCGTGCAGGGGGATCCCCGTGTCGCCGGCCACTTCCACGCCCAGTCGGCGGAGGGGTTCGGGATCGGCGCGCCATCCCGTCATGGCGACGACGAAATCGTTGGGGATGGTGCGCTCGATACCGCTGACCTCGTCACGCAGGACGACCTCCCGCTGGCGGATCTCCGCGACCCGATGACGCCAGTAGGGCGTGATCTCGCCCCGATTCAAGCGGTTCGTGATGTCCGGGACCACCCAGGGCTTCACGCCCGAGTCGATGGTGTCCAGGAAATGCGCCAGGGATACCCGGGCGCCGTTCCGGTACATCTCGAGGGCGGACTCCACGGCCGAGTTGCCGGCGCCCACGACCAGCACGTCCTGGTCGTAGTAGGGATAGGGCTCGTGGTAGTAGTGCCTGACCTTGTCGAGCTCCTCGCCGGGGACGTCCAGGAGGTTGGGCCGGTGGAATCCTCCGGTGGCCACGACCACCGCTTTCCCCTCCCAGACCGCCTCCACCCCTCCCCGATCACGGGTACGGACGTGATAGGCGCCTTCCTGACCGGAGATCTCCTCGACCCCGTGGTACTGGCGCACGTCCATGCCCCAGTGCTCCACCACACGGCGATAGTATGCCAGTGCTTCCCGGCGCGTGGGCTTGGGGTCCGGGATGGTGAAGGGAACGCCCCCCACTTCCAGCATGACGGCGGTGCTGAAGAACGTCATGTAGTAGGGATAGTCGACCAGGGAGTTGGCCACGCACCCCTTGTCGAACAGGACGCACGACAGACCTTCCGCTTCAGCGGCGGCACCCACGGCAATGCCACAGGGACCGGCGCCCACGACGATGAGATCGAAACGGTTCGACATGGCCGACGCGTAACCCCATACCCGCGGTCTGTTCCGTCATTGCACTCACCCGGACTCCACGGCAGACTCGTCTCATGACCACGGCAGAATCCGAAGCGAGAAAGGCGCTGAACCGGCTCCGTCGAGCCGCCGAGAAAGCCGAACGGGAGCTCGAGGCGCTCACGGGAGCACTCCGCCATGCCGAGGGGGAGGACTTCCCTTCGCATCGCTACGAGCAGCTGGCCGCGGACCTGCGCGCTCTGGTGGACTTCACGGAAGAGGAGGGCGAGCGCCTGCGGGAGAAGATCCTCCACACCGGCGGACTGGAGCCCGGTCGCATCCGCCGGGGTTGAGCCGGGTGAGCGCGCCCGCGCGCCGGTCTCCAGGGGCAGGTGGGAGCCGGCGGGCCTCCACCGGCTCGTCGGAGGGACGGCACCGGGCGCCTGCGCCCGGTGCCGTCCCTCGAGAGCCTAGAAGCGGTAGGTGTAGCTCAGCTTCACGGATGCGCCGCGGGACAGCGTGACGAACTCATTTGACGTCCGATCCTCCAGCGCGCACACACCCTCGCCCAGGCTGGCCGGACAGCGCTGCCAGTTGTTCGTGAAGACGAAGTAGAGGTCGCTTCCCGGCGTGACGATCCAGCGCACGCGTCCGAAGAAGCCCAGGATCTCGCTCTGTGTGTCGTACTGGAACTGCGTCGTGGAGCTGACCCAAGGATTCGGGCTCCACTGACCCTCGAGCTCGTACACGTCCGCGGTGAAGTCCCCGTCCGGGAGGCTCACCGAGTTGTGGTCGAAGTTCGTGGACAGCTGGATGCCTGGGGCCGGGCGGAAGAACAGACGGGCGTTCAGGCCGCGCCGGGAGCCGTCCCAGAAGTCGCCTCCGTTGAACCCGCCGAACAGGGAGACCCGGCGCTGACCGGCGGTGCGGAAGAAGAGCCTG